>JBQCFU010000544.1:0-3716 GCA_051958775.1 Pseudolabrys sp. | reverse complement strand
CAAGTTATCGCCGTGCGAGACGATTTCGCCGATCTCGCCAATCTTCACCGGCTTGCCCTGCGGATCGACCACCGCGATATCAACGTTATAAGCCTGGCGGCCGACGGCGCCGAGCTTTTCCGGCAGATACCAGTCACGGATCACACAGATCACACCCATTTCCGACTGGCCGTAAATCTGCGTCAGCAGCAGGTTCGGCAGCTTCGCCTTCAGTTCGCGCTGCACCCAATCCGGCATCGGCGCGCCGGCGAACGACAGCTTGCGCCATGTCTTCAGTTTGCCCGCATCGAACTCCGGATCCCGCACCAGCGTGCTCGCCTGGGTCGGCACCATGAACGCGGCGGTGACGCCGGTGCACTCCGCCATCTCCATGAAGCCGGGCGCAGACCAGCGCGTCAGGAACGCCGTCGTCGCGCCAGCGAGGATCGCCGGCTGGAACATGATGTTGAGCGCGGCAACGTGAAACAGCGGCGTGACGATCGCCACCACATCGCGCTCGTCGATCGCTTCCTCCACCATCACCGTATGTGCGGTGATGTCGCGCGCGCGATGGCTGCACAGCACGCCTTTCGGCCGGCCGGTGGTGCCGCCCGTATAGGTCATGCAGAAGGGATCGCTCTCCGCGATCTTGATTTGCGGCAGCGTGGTCGGCGCATTGGCAATGAACTCGTCGATCGTCTTGGCGCCGATCGAAGCCGACGCCGGAGCGAGCGAGATGAAGGTCTTGATCCGCGGGACATCGGCCTTCACCGCCTCGACCTTCTCCGCCAGGAACGGATCGAAGATCAGCACGTCGGCATCGGCCTTGTTCAGCACGAAAGTCAGTTCTTCCGGCGCATACAGCACCGACACATTGACCAGCACATAGCCGGTGCGAGCCACGCCGAAAAACACGGTGCCATAGTCGGTCACGTTGCGGCTGAGCATCGCCACCTTGGAACCCTTCGGCAGACCGAGGGCCAGCAGTGCATTGGCCAGGCTGTTGGCCCGCTCGTCGAGCGCCCGATAGGTCAGGGTCTCGTCGCCGCAGATAATCGCGGCCTTGTCAGGAAAGCGCTTCGCCGAACGGCGCAGCATGTCACCAGCAAGCACGCCAACACTCCCTTTAGCTCGATTGTGCACCTTGCCTGTTTCTCAGGCGCGGCGACTTATGACAATATATGCGAAACGTCTTTCCGCACAGCGGAAAAGATATAAAGGCTGAAGCGCTATGGAAGACCGGCAATTTGTCACTGCACTACACCGCGGGCTCAGCGTGCTGCGCGCCTTTTCGCGCAAGCCCGGCGGGCTGAGCAATGGCGAACTCGCGCGCGAAACCAAGCTGGCGCCCTCCACCATCTCGCGGCTGGTCTATACGCTGCGCGAGCTTGGCTATATCACCTACGATCGTACCACCCGCTCCTATATCCTGACGCCGCAAGTCCTGACGCTGGGCTATCCGGTGCTGTCGCAGGCCCCGCTGCTGCATCAGGTGCGGCCGGTGCTGGTGCAGATCGCCGAGCAGACCGGCGAAACCTGCGGCTTCGCGCAACGCGACGGGCTTTATGCAACATTCCTCGACTGCATCCAGGGCCGCAACATGCTGGCGGTGCGCATGGAGATCGGCGCACGACTGCCGCTCGCCACCTCGGCCTCCGGTCTCGGCCTGCTGAAAGCCTGCAATGAAACGGATCGGCGCATGGTGCTGACACGGATCCGCGCCAATCTGGCGCGGCGGCGGCAGCCGGTCGCAGCGTTTGAGCAAAGGCTGGCCGAAGCGCTCACCGAACCGGTCGTGATTTCACGCGACAGCTGGCACAAAGGCATCGGCGGCATCGCCGTGCCGGTGTCGAACGGCACCGAGATCGGCGTCATCACCGTTCCCGTCGCGACTTCGGCTGTCAGCGAAAAAGAAATGCGCGGACCGCTGACGGCGAAACTGGTGGCGCTGACAGCGCGCCACCAGCTCAATCGGCCAATTGTTTAAGCGGGCGTAAGCGCCGACAGGCCCAGCAGCGCGCGGCGACGCAGCCACTGGCTTGGCCGGTAACGATCATCACCCGTGATCTGCTGCAGCGTGACCAGCACATCGTAAATTCGCTTCACGCCCCAGGAATCGGCCATCGTCAGCGGCCCCATCGGATAAGCGAGCGCCAGTTGATACGCCTTGTCGACCGATGCCGGATCGGCAAGGCCCATCTGCGCAATCTCGCAAGCGAGATTGATGACCATGGCGACGACGCGCTGCGCGACGAAGCCCGGCGAATCCGCAATCACCGAGACCTGCCGTCCGGCATCGCGACACAGCGCCGTGACGCTGTCGCGCACCGCGGCATCGGCCCCGGGCGCGGTCATCAAGGTCACGCGCGCATCGGTCTTGCCTGCCGGATCGATCGCCACCAGACGCTTCGCATCGAGCTTGAGCCGCTGCGAGAGAGCCGTGCAGTCCTCGCCCCATGGCGCGGCCAGGATCGGCGCCTTGCCGTCGTCGCGCGTCAGCACCTCGATTTTGGCCGCGGCGCAAAGCGCGCGCAGCCACTCGTGGTCTTCGGCCAGCACCACCGCTTTCGGCGACGCACCGGCCGGCGGCGTCGCTTCCGGCAGTACGGCCTTGCCGTCCTGGTATGTGTAATAGCCGCTGCCCGTCTTGCGGCCGAGCAGGCCGCTGCGGAACAGCGAGGCATGGAACGGCGTCGAGCGCAGCCGCGGATCGTTGAAGTAACCGTTCCAGACGATCTCCGTCACCGGAAAGTTCACGTCCATGCCGGTGAGGTCCATCAGTTCGAACGGACCCATCCGGAAACCGCAGCAGTCGCGCAGGATCGCATCGATGGTCGCGCACGGCGCGACATTCTCCTGCAGGACCGCAAGCGCTTCCGTATTGAGCGCGCGGCCGCCGAGATTGACGAGAAAGCCGGGCGTATCCTTCACTTCGATCGGCGTGCGGCCAAGCCGTGCGCCGAGATCGACCAGCGCGCGCATCGTCGCTTCGCTGCTCGCCGGGCCGCGCACCACCTCGACCAGCTTCATCACCGGCACGGGGTTGAAGAAGTGCAGCCCGGCGACGCGCTCCGGCTTGCGGCAGGTACGCGCGATTGAGCCGATCGGCAGCGACGAGGTGTTCGAAGCGAGGATCGCATCGTCACGCACGACCTTTTCCAGCTCGGTGAACACCGCCTGCTTGACATCGAGCCGTTCAACCACCGCCTCGACGACCAAGTCGCACGGCGCGAGATCGGCATATCCGGATGCCACCTTGAGCAACGCACTGGCGGCGGCCGCATCGACTTGTCCTTTGGCGGCAAGCTTGTCGATCCGCTGCATCACCGCGGCGCGACCCTTCTCCGCCGCGCCAGGCGCGGCGTCGAGCAGAATCGCCATGATGCCGTTCTGCGCAGCGACCTGAGCGATGCCCTGCCCCATTGCGCCCGCGCCGATGATGCCGAGCGTGGTTGTTGCCGTGGTCACTGTTTCATTCTCCGGTGTAGTTCGGCTTGCGCTTCTGCAGAAACGCATTCATGCCTTCGTTCTTGTCGGCGCTGGCAAACAAGAACTGGCAGGCGCGCCGTTCGAAATCCAGCGCCGCATCGAGCGGCGCATTGTCGGCGAGACCGACCGCTTCCTTGATGAATTTCAGCGACAGCGGCGGCAGCGATGCAAGCTCGCTCGCCAGTGCAATCGCCGTCTTCTCCACTGACTCGTCAGTCACCACTTCACTGACCAGACCCATCTCCAGC
>JBQCFU010000543.1:0-9353 GCA_051958775.1 Pseudolabrys sp. | reverse complement strand
CCTGTGGCCGCACATGACAGTGCTCGAGAACCTGCTCGAGGCGCCGGTGCGCGTCAGGGGAATAGCGCGCAAGGAAGCCACAGATCGCGCTCGTGACCTCCTCGCCAAGGTGGGACTGCTGGAAAAGATCGACGAATATCCGGCGCGGCTGTCCGGCGGCCAGCAGCAGCGTGTGGCCATCGCCCGCGCGCTGGCGATGAGCCCGAAGCTAATGCTGTTCGACGAAGTGACCTCGGCGCTCGATCCGGAACTGGTCGGCGAGGTGCTTGGCGTGATGAAGGGCCTCGCGCGCGACGGGATGACCATGTTCGTCGTCACGCACGAAATGGCGTTCGCGCGTGAAGTGGCGGACCGTGTGGTGTTCATGGCCGACGGCGAGATCGTCGAGCAGGGTCCGCCGTCGGAGATTTTCGGAAGTCCGCGGAGTGAGCGGTTGCGCAACTTCCTCGGCCGGTTTCGTGGGTGACAGCAATGACTGAACAGGCTGATCTGATCGTCAAGAACGCGCGCGCCTGGGGCAAGGGCAAGCCGCAGGACTTTGCGTTTGCCGGTGGCCGCTATGTCGATGCCGCCAAGACCGGCACGGCGAATGGTGCGCGAGTGATCGACGCCAAGGGGAAAATGGCGATCCCCGGTTTCGTCGAACCGCATATCCATCTCGACAAGGCGCTTATCAACGAGGATGTCCGCGTCAACGTGTCGGGTACGCTGGCCGAGGCCATCGAGATCATCTGGGAGCGCAAGAAGCGCTACACCGTCGAGGATATCGTCGAGCGAGCGGGGCGCGTCATCCGCTCCGCGGCGCTCAACGGCGTGACCCGCATGCGCTCGCATGTGGACGTCGACAATATCGGCGGCTTGCGGCCGCTCGAAGGCGTGCTGGAGGCGCGGCGGCGTTATGCCGGTCTGATCGATCTGGAGATCGTCGCGTTCCCGCAGGAGGGCATTCTCAAGAATCCGGGTACCGAGAAGCTGTTGCACGAGGCCATGGAGATGGGGGCTGATGTGGTCGGCGGCATGCCGTTCAACGAAGCGTCGCCCACCGACAGCCGTGAGCATATCCGCATCGCCTTCGATATCGCGCAGAAATACGATGCGGACGTCGATATGCATGTCGACGAAACCGACAATCCGCAGGCGCGGACTCTGGAGATGTTCGCGCAGACGGCGATCGAGCGCGGATGGCACGGTCGCATCACCTCGGGCCATACCTGCGCGCTGGCGGCCTATCCGGACGACTATGCCGCGAAGGTGATCAAGCTGGTCAAGGAGGCGGGCATGCACATGATCATGAACCCCGCCACCAATCTCATGCTCCAGGGCCGCCACGACAAACAGCCGATCCGGCGCGGCATCACGCGCGTGAAGGAATTGTTGGCAGCCGGCGTGAATGTCTCATTCGGACAGGACTGTGTGAAAGATACGTTCTATCCATTCGGCCGCGCGGATTCTCTGGAAGTCGCGCTGATCGCGGCACATGCCGCGCATCTCAGCCAGCCGGAGGAAATCGAAGAAGCATTTGCCATGCCGACCAAGAATGCAGCAAAGCTGTTGCGGCACGATGATTACGGCATGGAGCCCGGCAACCGCGGCGATCTCGTGATCCTGGATGCGGATTCCGCCGCCGACGCGATCACGCGCCAGGCCGACAGGCTCTGCGTTATCAAGGGTGGGCGCGTTGTCGCTGAAACGGTGAGGGAGCGTCGCCTGCACTGGCAGGGAAACTGAAACAGGCGCTTGACGCAGCGGCGTCGCATCACCTTCCATAAAACCAACAACAGAAACGACCTGGAGTTCGATCAATGTCTCATATCGATGGATTGCGTATCGTCGGTTACTTCGACTGCCCCGGTGGTGGACAGATCGTCGTCAACAAGAACACTGCTTATGTCGGTCACATCAAACCGCCGAACGGAACGTCGGTCGTCGACGTCAGCGATCCGTCGAATCCCCGTCTCATCGCCGAGGTCAAGACGCCGGAAGGGACCTTGTCGCACAAGGTTCGCGTCGAGAACGACGTGATGCTGGTCAACCGGGAAGTGTACCCGATCGGCCGCAAGGATCCTGATTTCAAGGGTGGGCTCGAAGTCTTCGACGTCGCCAACCCATCGAAGCCGCGACACATCGCGACGTGGCAGACGCGCGGCATGCACCGTTTCACGTTCGATGGCCGGTACGTCTACGGATCGCCGGAAATGGACGGCTATCTCGGCAACATCGTCCAGATCATCGACTTCGCCAAGCCAGACAAGCCGGAAGAAGTCGGCCGGTGGTGGATGCCGGGCCAGTGGGCTGCCGGTGGCGAAACGCCGACCTGGAAGGGGACGGACCATCGCTGCCATCACCCGATGCGCGTCGGCAATCGCCTCTACACCAGTTACTGGCACGGCGGTTTTGTCATTCTCAATATCGACGACATGACCAAGCCGAAATTCGTTTCGGGCCTCGATTGGAGCCCGCCATTCCCGTGGCCGACGCATACGGCGCTTCCCGTGCCGTTCCTGTTGCGGGGCCGCCGGGTCATGCTGGTCGCAGACGAAGATGTCGGCCGGCTCGCCGGTCCGACGTCGCCGTCGTTCCTGTGGCTGGTGGATATCACCGACGAAACCCGCCCGGTTCCCTTCGCGAGTTTCCAGGTCGAGGATGAAGACGGCTCGCCGAAGCAGGACTACACCGGTTTGCATCAGTTCTGCGAAGATATCCGCAGCACCGAGATTCCGATCGCGTGGTTCGCGCGCGGCTTGCGGATCGTCGATATCGCCAATCCGCATGCGCCGAAGCAGGTTGCCTCGTTCATGCCGCCGGTGCCGGAAGGCGCAACCCGCGTGCAGAGCAACGACGTCTGCTACGACTCGCGTGGTTTGATCTACCTGATCGACCGGTCGCGCGGCTTCTATATCCTCGAGCGGACTTAAACCACGCTCGTACGGCTGACGGGCGGGGGTGCCGCCCGTCGGTTTGCTCAAATCGGTCTGCTGTCCATTGACGTGTGGGATATCCGATGAGCGCTTTCTTCGGAGAGTTGATGCAGACGATTGCCCGCCGCGGCCGCGGACTGCTCGGACGTCAGCGTGATGCGAAGGCACTGGTCGATAGCGATCAGAAGCCGCTTGCCGAGCTTTGCGCCGATCTGATTTCCATCCGTGGCGAGGCATCCGGCGTTGCGCTCTCGGCCAGAATCCTGCGCCGTTACGCAGCGCTGGACGATGCGGGGCGTTTGGCGTTCTTCGAAGCGCTGGTGTACCGGTTTGGCCCGGATGCGCACCGATTGGAGCGAGCCGTCCGCGACTGGCGCGCCGCGCCCGACCATGCCACGGCTTCGGCATTGCATCTTGCGGCGGAGCCGCGTCGGCTTGAGCTTTTGCGCCGGCTCAATCTCGCTGCCGGTGGTACCGCTGCGCTGGTTGCGATGCGGGCGGAGCTTATGGCGCTGCTTCCGCAACATTCCGATTTGCGCGTCGTCGATCAGGATTTCGTGCACCTGTTCGCATCCTGGTTCAATCGCGGCTTTCTTGTTCTCCGTCGGATCGACTGGTCGACCTCGGCGAACATCCTCGAAAAGATCATCAAATACGAGTCCGTCCACGAAATCCGGAGCTGGGATGATCTGCGCCGCCGCATCGATCCGCCGGACCGGCGCTGTTATGCTTTCTTCCATCCGGCACTGATCGACGAGCCGCTGATCTTTATCGAAATTGCGCTCGATACCGGAATTGCAGGCGCCATCGAGCCCATTCTGTCGACCGAGCGGCAGCGGGCCGATGCGGATAAGCTGACGACCGCAATTTTCTATTCGATCTCGAACTGCCAGAGAGGACTTGCCGGCGTGTCGTTCGGAAACTTCCTGATCAAGCAGGTGGTCGAGGAAGTAATCCAGGATTTTCCGCAGCTCTCCACATTCGTCACGCTGTCCCCGGTCCCGGGTTTCGCGGCCTGGCTCAAGCAGGAGCGATCGTCGGATGCATCCGCGTGTTTGAGCGAAGCGGACCGCAACGCGCTGGCAACGATCGACCGGCCGGGCTGGTGGCAGGACAACGACGCGAGCGGTCAGGTTGAAAAGTCTCTCTGTGCCGCAGCGGCATATTATTTTCTCAAGGCCCGCAATCGACAGGGATTGCCGCTCGATCCGGTCGCGCGGTTCCATCTCGGTAACGGCGCGCGGTTGGAGCACATCCATTTCCGGGCGGATGTTTCAGACAAGGGTCTGAAACAATCGCACGGCATCATGGTGAATTATCTCTACGATCGGGAAGAGATCGAGAGCAATCACGAAGCGTTTTCGGTCGGCCGCGTGATCGTGGCGTCACGCATGGTCAAGAATCTGGTGCCTGCGCTGTCGTCGCGCGAGATGACCGTGCAATCCAATTGAGGGAGCGCGGCACGCCGTCATGCTTTGCTGGCAGGCTGTAGCAACCAGTTGATCAGGGTCTTCTTGCGGCGGGAAAGCGCCTGCCGGGAGTGATAGGCGCTGATCGTCATTGTCGCGGCATTGCCGATCGGGCGTTGCTCGATCAGGCCGAGCTTGATGGCGTCGTCGGCCGAGCCGGTCGGGATGATCGCGATGCCGGTGCCGGTCTGCACCATCATCTTGATGGTCTCGACATTGTCGACGATGGCGCGGATGCGGGGCTGGATGCCCAGATCCGTGAACATCTTATGGACGATCTGGCCATAGCCGATGGACAGCTCGTTCATGATGATCGGTTCCTGGGCGAGCGCAGCAATATCGATCTTGCAGTTCTGCTCGGCCAGCGGATGGGCTTTGGGCAGGATCAAGGCGAGATCGAGCGTGAGCAGCGGCGTGCCGACCAGACCGGTTGGTACGCGGTCCGAACCGACATCGACCACAAGCCCGAGGTCGATCTTGTCTTCGCACAGCGCGTCGAAAACCAGACGAGTCGGCGTGGTTCGAATCTCCAGATGGAGGTTTGACGGGAAGGGCGCACGCGGAAACAAGCGCGGGATCAGCGCAGGGGCGAGGCCCGATCCCATGCCGAGCACCAGGGATTCGACATCGACGCCGCTAAGGCGGCGGGCCACATCGCCGAGCTTCATCAGGTCGGAAAAAACGTGCTCGGCCTCGTAGAGAAACATGCGGCCGCGTTCGGTCTGTTCGATGCCCCGGCTGGTCCGGCGAAACAGGTCAAATCCGATGCGGGTCTCGAGCAGCTTGATCTGCTCGGACACCGCCGACTGGGTGATGTTGAGCTGGTTGGCGGCCTTGGTGAAGCTGCGTTCGCTGGCGACGGCAAGCGCGTAGCGGATCTGCCTGATCTCCATCCAAAGCTCGATCTGGGATGCCATTTCTCGTCCGTTCAAGGGTCAAATCAGGGATAGCCATCGGGCGGCCCGATAGCCGCATCATCAATTGTTGTTGGACAGCTCCGGCAGGTTGCGAAAAACTTTGCTCCGAAAAACCGGAGTGCCGAAGCCTCATGATGAATCTCTCTCGCACCTCCGCAGTCGAGTTGGCGACCCGTATCAAGCAGAGAGACATCTCTCCTGTCGAGGTGCTTGATGCGCATCTGGAGACGATCGCGACCCAGAACCCGAAATTTAATGCGATTGTCACCCTGGTGGAAGACAAGGCGCGTTTAGCCGCAAAGGCTGCCGAGGCTGCCGTTCTTAATAATGAAACGCTCGGGCCGCTGCACGGGCTCCCGGTGGTGATCAAGGATGTCACGCTGACGGCCGGTATCCGGACAACCTACGGTTCTCCGCTCTACAAGGATTTCGTGCCGGACCAGGATGCAGCGGTCGTCGCACGCCTGCGCCGCGCTGGCGCCATCATTCTCGGCAAGACCAACGTGCCGGAATTTGCCACTGGCGCCAACACCGTCAACGCCCTGTTCGGCGCCACACGCAATCCGTGGAATCCTGAATTGAGTCCCGCCGGCTCGTCGGGCGGCTCCGCGGTCGCGGTTGCGAGCGGCATGGTGCCGATCGCACACGGCACCGACTTCGGATGCTCGGTACGCATTCCAGCATCGTTCTGCGGCATCGTCGGGGTTCGCACCACGGGCGATCTCATTCCGAATGAGGGTATGCGTCTGCCGTGGGATACCGGGCAGGTGCATGGGCCGCTGGCACGATCGGCGGAAGATGCGGCGCTGATGCTCGATGGCATGGTTGGGCTCGATCCGCTCTGGCCGGCGTCGGCGATGCCGCCTTGGCCAAGCGCACTCGCTGAGGTGCAGCGCACCGATAGCGCCAAGGGACTGCGCGTCGCCTATGTCTCGGACATTTCCGGTCTTGGCGTCGACAAGGATGTCGACGATCTCTGCCGCGCGGCAGCCAAGCGTCTCGCGGATGACGGCGCGAGCGTCGAGGAGATCACTTTCAACGTCTCCGAAGGGATCGATGCTTACAAGGCGCTGCGCGGCCAGTGGATGGTCGGGCAGCAGCTCGAGCGGATGTCGATGCTGTCGGAGTTCGGGCCGAACCTCGCCGGCAATATCCGCGATGGCCTGAAGCTTACGGTCGAGGATATCGCCAAGGCGGAATCGGTTCGAGAGAAGTGCTGGAAGAAATTCCGGGATCTTCTGTCGCGTTACGATTTTCTGCTGACGCCGACCGCGCCGGTGACGCCTTATCCGGTCGTGAAGAACTTTCCCGATCTGATCGGCGGCAAGCGCCTCGAAAACTACATCGACTGGGTCGCGTCGAACTTTCTCGTGACGATGGTCGGCTTCCCCGCCGGATCGGTCCCGTGCGGAAAGACCGAGGCGGGATTGCCGGTCGGATTGCAGATCATCGGCCCGCGTTTTTCCGAGCCGCGCATTCTCGGCCTGTCAAAACTCGTACAGCGCCGCGCGCCGGTCGGCTGGCCGACATTCGCCGGATAGCCATCGGGGGAGATCAGCATGGGCCAGGGGCATCGTCAGTCGATCTCGACCAACGAGCCCGTGGGCCTCGCTTTATCGCTTGATCCAGCCGAGATTCGGCGCTTCCTGCGGCGTGCGCAGCAGATACCGGCCGTTGGGTTTTCCGACGATCTCGCCGTCGCGCGCGATCACGGCGCCGTTCTTGATCGTGACGACCGGCCAGCCCTTCAGCCTCTTTCCTTCAAACGGAGAGAAGTCCGACATGCCGCGCAGGTCTTCGGCGCGCACGGTCTTTTCCAGTTCCGGATCGACGACCACAAGATCGGCATCCGAGCCGACCGCAATCGTTCCCTTGCGCGGATAAAGGCCGAATACGCGCGCCGGGGCCCGCGTCGCGCCGTCGATCAGCGTTTCGAGCGGAATATTGTGCTGCCGGCCGTAATGCAGCAGCGCGGGAAGATGCGTGCCGAGCAACGGCAATCCCGGCCGCGAGCCGTGCAGGCCGGCGTCCGGCTTCTTGCTGCCGCGCGTGCGGGACGTGTTGTCCGTGCCGATCGTATTGATCGATCCTTCGGCGATGCCTTGCCAAAGGCTCTCCTGATGCGACGGGTCGCGGACCGGCGGCACCGCCTTGGCCAGAAACCCGTTCGGGTCGCGATCATTGATGCCGAGAAAAGTGGTCGTGGTCTCGACGGTGAAATTCAATCCCTGCTTCCTCGCCTGCCGCACGATTTCGAGACCGTCACGGCTCGAGAGATGCACGACATAGAGGTGCGCGTTGGCAACCTGCGCCAGATAGAGCGCGGTCTGGATGGCAAGCGCCTCCGCTTCCGGTGGGTGAGCGAGCGTCCAGTCGGCGAGCGTGCCGCTCGGCTTGTTCTGCAATGCGTCGCGGGCTGCGGCGATCAGCGATCCGGTCTCGCAGTGAACGCAGGCGATCGCATCGGGACCGACCGCAGCGACAGCGCGAAAGCCGCGCAACAGCATGTCGTCCGGAACCGAATTCACGATGCCGGGCAGGCCGGACATATAGAACTTGAACGAGCGGATGCCATAGTCCCTGACATAGACGGGAATCTCGGAAATCTGTTCGTCGTTGAAAAGCTGCGGATGGAAAATCGAATCGACGTAGCTGCGCTCGTCCATCGCCTTTCGGAAACCCGGCAGATGCTTGAGGTAGGAATCCTGCAGGCTGCGGATGAAAATGCCGATGGTGGTGACACCGCCGAGGATGGCGGCGCGCGTTTCGGTTTCGGCTTCTTCGTCAAACGATCTTTCGTTGCCGATGTGAGTGTGTGGATCGAAGATGCCCGGGATCACCAGCTTCCCGGATGCGTCGACAACCGTTTCGCCCGACAGATTCTCTCCGAGGGCGATGATCTTTCCGTTCGCGACGGCAATGTCGGCGCGCATGCGGCCGACGCCCGGTATCAGCGCCGTTCCGCCTTTGACCACAAGATCGGGAGCAATTTTCGATGACATGTTCAGCAACCAGTTGTCTGATCTATTCGCGCTCGATTGGAATGCCGCGGCTCGAACGAAGCGGATGATATACTGGATTGCTTCATCTCTGCAGCAATCTTTTCGATTCAGTTTGGATGTGTCTGACAACCGTGAAGAGGGGATCGCGATGTTGACTCTATCTACGATGCGAAGCGCTGGCTTGATCGCAGGATTTCTGTTGGCTGCGGTGACGAGTAGCGTACAGGCTCAGGCGCCGGTGAAGTTTTCGCTCGATTGGAAATTCGATGGGCAGATGGCGCCGTTTCTGACGCCGCTCGACAAAGGCTATTTCAAAGCGCAAGGACTCGATGTCACTATCGATACCGCGGGAGGATCGCTCGAGCCGATCAACCGCGTCGCATCGGGCGTCTACAACATGGCTTCGGGAGACATGAACTCTCTCATCAAGTTTCTCGACGCCAATCCGAATGCACCGATCAAGGCTGTCTTTCTCGTTCACGACAAGCCCCCATTCGCCATCATCAGCCTGAAATCACGCGGCGTCACGAAGCCAGCCGATCTTGTCGGCAAGCGGCTCGGTGCGCCGGCGGCGGATGCCGCTTACGCGCAATGGAACATCTTTACGAAAGCCAACAACATCGATCCGTCAAAGGTGACGGTCGACAACATCGGTTTTCCCGTGCGTGAGCCGATGCTGGCGGCGGGGCAGGTCGACGCCATCGCCGCGTTTTCCTTCAATGCGATCAATCTGCGGGAGCGGGGCGTTCCGGCGAACGACATCGTGATCATGCTGATGTCGGACTATGGCGTGAAGCTCTACGGCAATGTGATCATGGTGAATACGAATTTTGCGAAAGAGAATCCGGACACGGTTCGGAAATTTCTCGTCGCATTTGCCAAAGGGCTGAAGGATACGATCAAGGATCCGGATGCCGCGATCGAATCCATCATGAAGCGGAATGGCGTCGCCAAGAAAAGCGTCGAGCTGGAGCGGCTTCAGATGGTGCTCAAGGACAACATCGCCACCGACGAGGCCCGCAAGAACGGTCTGGGCAAAATCGACAA
>JBQCFU010000542.1:0-6385 GCA_051958775.1 Pseudolabrys sp. | reverse complement strand
CGCGCCGATGCTGCGCGCGCTCAAACAAATCGCCGACCGCGCCAACGCCCATGGCAAGCCGGTGTCGCTGTGCGGCGAGATGGCGTCCACGCCGCTGTGCGCGGTGATCCTCGCCACGCTCGGCTATCGCACGCTGTCGCTGTCGCCGACGGCGGTCGGTCCGGTGAAGGCGGCGCTGCTCGATCTCGACTGCGGCAAGGCGGCGAAAGCGCTGATGCCGCTGCTCGACAAGCCTGCCGGCAGCGTCAGCCTGCGCGAGGAAGCGCAAGCCTTCGCGGCGGCGGAAGGCATTACCCTGTGAGTCTCCCGTGAGCGTGCTGCCGCAACAAAAACTCGACGCGCTGCTCGACCGTCACGCCATGGTCGAGCGCGAACTGGCGACGCAATTGCCCCCCGACACCTTCATCAAGCTGTCGCGCGAATTCTCCGAGCTGGAGCCGGTGGTCGCCGCGGTGAAAGCCTATCGCGCGCTCGATAGCGAGATCACCGACCTCGAAACCATGGCCGCCGACCCCGCGACCGATCCGGAAATGCGGCGAATGGCGGAAGCGGAGAAGCCTGCCCTCGACGAAAGCAAGGAAACGCTCGAACACGAAATCCGCCTCGCGCTGTTGCCCAAGGATGCGATGGACGAGCGCGACGTGATCCTGGAAATCCGCGCCGGCACCGGCGGCGACGAGGCCTCGCTGTTCGCCGGCGACCTGTTCCGCATGTACGAGCGTTACGCCGCGAAGCAGGGCTGGACCACCGAGATCGTCTCCTCGAACGAGGGTACCAAGGGCGGCTATAAGGAAATCGTCGCGGAGATTCACGGCCGCG
This sequence comes from Pseudolabrys sp., assembly GCA_051958775.1. Taxonomy (GTDB): domain Bacteria; phylum Pseudomonadota; class Alphaproteobacteria; order Rhizobiales; family Xanthobacteraceae; genus Pseudolabrys. Next base: position 5,566 of record JBQCFU010000542.1, on the reverse strand, counting down.
GCGCATTCGCCAAACTGAAATTCGAATCCGGCGTGCATCGCGTGCAACGCGTGCCCGATACCGAAGCGTCGGGCCGCATCCACACCTCGGCCGCCACCGTGGCAGTGCTGCCGGAAGCGGAAGACGTCGATGTCGACATCGACGACAAGGATCTGCGGGTCGATACGATGCGCGCCTCAGGTGCCGGCGGCCAGCACGTCAACAAAACGGAATCGGCGATCCGCATCACCCACATTCCGTCCGGCATCGTCGTTTACGTGCAGGAGAACAAGTCGCAGCACAAGAACCGCGCCAAGGCGATGACGATGCTGCGCACCAAGCTGTACGATGCGGAACGCGGCAAGCTCGACGCTGCGCGCGCCGCCGACCGCAAGGGGCAGATCGGCAGCGGTGACCGTTCCGAGCGTATCCGCACCTACAATTTCCCGCAGGGCCGCGTTACCGATCACCGCATCAATCTGACACTGCATAAGCTGCCGCAGGTGATCGAGGGCGAGGCGCTCGACGAACTGATCAACGCGCTGGTGACCGACCATCAGGCGGCTCTGCTCGCCGAAGCATCGTGAGACAAAGTCATTTGTCGTTTCGGGGCATCGGTCTTGCCGCAGGCGAAGGCACGACGAACCCGGAATCAAGCGTCACCTCCGATGTTCCGGATTCCGGGTCCGACCTTCGGCCGGCCCGGAATGACCGAACTAACGTTCGCCGCAAAAGTTAAGCGTAGATGGCGCCTCCCGCATTCCACCTCCCACCGACCACCACCATCGCGCAGGCACGACGCGCACTGACCGATGCGCTCCGCGATGCCGGAATCGAATCGCCGGAGGCCGATGCTCGCCTGCTGATCGGTGAGGCGCTACAGCTCGATCATGCCGCTCTGGCGGCACGCGGTGACGAGAACATCGCGCCGCAACGCTTCACTGCCATCGAAGCCTTGGCGGCACGGCGGCTCGCACGTGAACCCGTGTCGCGCATTCTCGGCCGCCGTGAATTCTGGAGCCTTCCACTCAAGGTGACGCCCGATGTGCTGGTGCCTCGGCCTGACACGGAAACGCTCGTCGAACGCGCGCTCGACCATGTGGTGAAAAACGGCTTGCGTGCCGAGCGGCTGCGCGTGCTCGACATCGGCACCGGCACCGGTGCACTGCTGTTGGCGCTGTTGTCGGAACTGCCGAGCGCGACCGGCATCGGCACCGATATCAGCGCTACCGCAATTGCCGTGGCGGCAGAGAATGCTCGCGCGCTCGATCTTGCGGAACGCGCATCATTCGTCACCGGCAGTTACACCGCCGGATTGCCAGGACCGTTCGATATCATCGTTTCCAATCCGCCGTATATCGCCCGCGCGGAAATCGACACGCTGGCGCCGGAGGTCCGCGACCACGATCCACGGCTGGCACTCGATGGCGGTGACGACGGACTCGACGCCTATCGCAGCGTGATCGCAGAGGCCCGACCCCTGCTCTCGCAAACCGGACGGCTGATCCTCGAGCTCGGAGCGGGTCAGGCGCCGGCCGTGACAGTCTTGGTCGAGGCAGCGGGCCTAGTGCTTTATGGCGAGCCGCAAAACGACCTTGGCGGCATCCCCCGGGCGCTTGCCGCAGGGTTCCCAAACGACCTTCCGGCATGATGTTCCCGCATGGTTGGGAGCCGAAAAAGCCCGGAAAACCCCTTGGAAAAGCACTTGGATTCCGGGGGGAAAACGACTAGCTTGGGGGTACGGAATCGACCGAAACGATGGCGTCGCCCGATCGCCCCGAGCATGGCTCGCAGAGGCCGGCAATGCCGAAAAACGGATCAAAACGAGCCAGATCAGACGGCGAGCCAGACGAACCGGCACAGGGTGTTCCGTTGTTCGCATCTGGATGGATCAGCGGTTGGACGCACCAATTCATCGACACCGATCTAGTGACATCTTGAGCGGCGCGTTCTGAGCGCAACGCGGAGAGCAGAATACGGTGAGCTGCGGCGGAACCGCGGCCCAAGGTTTGTTTTGAACGAGTTGCTTTGGGGTTGTTGGGCATGACGGCGACGCGCCGTGGCTGATTATCCGGCGCGAGGCTGAAGCGAGCGGTAGGTCATGGGGTGACCACGTAGCCGCATCGCGCTGGGTCCGGGGGCTTCGAACAGACAGCACGACATCCGCTGCACGTCGCAGAGCGTGACGCGGACGAGACGGGGATTTACGAGGACGGCGGCGAACCGCCACCAACGGAGAGGATCGCAAGCAGAGACGCCATGAGAAACGGTCATCACCAGAATAACAAGCGGATGCGCGGTCGCCATCAGCACCACAACAATCGCAAGAACCAGAATCCGCTGACGCGCGCCTACGAGTCCAACGGACCGGATGTGAAGATCCGCGGCACGGCCTCAACCATCGCCGAGAAATACATTCAGCTCGCGCGCGACGCGCAAAGCTCCGGCGACCCGGTGGCGGCGGAAAATTACTATCAGCACGCCGAACATTATTTCCGGTTGATCGCTGCGGCGCAGGAGCAGTTGCGCCAGCAGAATCCCGGACACTTCCAGCAGCCGCAGATGTCGGGCCAGCCGTCCGACGAAGGCATGGATGACAGCGACGACGATTTCCAAGGCAACGGCCAGAACGAGCCCTATGCGCGCGAGCAGCCGCAGCCTTATCTGCCGCGCGACGCCCAGCCTTATCAGCCGCGCGAGCAGCAGGGCCGGCCGCAGAACCAGCAGAGCCGCTACAACCAGAACCAGCAGCAGCCGACGGTAGAAAGCCGCGACCGCGATGGAAACCGGGACACCGGTCGTGACTCCAATCGCGATGTAGGCGGCCTGCCGTCGTTCATCACCGGCGGACAACCGCCGGCCGCTGAAGGTGCCGCCGCGGGACAGGACGAACGCGCAGGCGAACGTTTCCCGCTGCATCGTCGGCGTCGGCGTCATCGCGGCAACCGGCCGGACTTCGGCCAGGGTCAACCGGCCGATGCGGTGGAAGACCAGCCGGGCGAGTAATTGCGCTGCGACATAACGAAATGCAAAGAGGATGCTCCGGCATCCTCTTTTTTTGCTCTTTTTGCGCCCTACGAGGTCGGCGCGATGTCGCGGCCGGCCGGCACCGCACCGCCTGGCGACGGCGCCAGCACCGGTTCGAGCGCCGGCACCAGGCGCCGACGCGCGCGTCGCGCCGGCAGCGCGCGATAAACCTGCTTGGTTGCTTCGACGATATGCACGCCGGCGAACGGCGCCGACAGCGTCGCGCCGGTGCGTTCCCATGCCACGCCCGAGCGCAGAAACCAGCCCCGCGCGATCGGTGGCACATACAGGGCTTCACCCCAGCCGGTCGGTGTGAACCACGTCTCGCGCAAGAGCTGATTGATCTGTGTGCGCGAATAAGGCCGGCCGTGACCGAATGGCGTGTGATCCATACGCGCCCACAGGCCGCGCCGATTGGGCACCACTGCCAGCAACCGTCCGCCAGAGGCAAGCACGCGCCATACCTCTCGCAACAGCGCCGATGCATCGTGAGTCATCTCAAGCGCATGTACCAGCAGAACGCGGTCGACAGCAGCATCCGCGAGCGGCAGTTCAGTTTCGTCGACCAGCGCGGAAAGCGCCGCGCGCGACGTCGGCCAATGCACAACACCCTGCGTCGCTGGCATGAAGGCCAGCGCACGCTCGGCGTCGCGAAACAGGCCGAGATACGGTGTCGCGTAGCCGATGCCCAGAACGCGCTGCCCGGCCGCATCCTGCCAGTGACGACGGATACCGCGGCCGACGAAGCGTCGCGCGGCGACACCAAGGTGCTGGCCGTAAAAATTGCGCAGATCGACAACGTCCATTCCGCAATCCGTCCGTCACAGGCGCCGCGACCGCAGCGACGCTGCATCATATATGTCTAGCACGGCACACCGGAACCGTGCGCTACGGTGGTTTTCACAACGATCATGTCCGTGTTACGGTTAATCCGATCCCGACATAGCAAGACGACCCCAATCGAGGACGACGATGGCTGCGAAAATCCACCTGTTTCCGTGCCTGCAAGACAATTTCGGCGTGCTGATCCATGATCCGGCGAGCGGCGCCACCGCGGCGATCGACGCGCCGGAAGCCGCTGCCGTCGAAAAGGCACTGGCCGACACAGGCTGGAAGCTGACGGAGATCCTGGTGACGCACCATCACGCCGACCATACCGACGGCATTCCGGCATTGAAGACGAAGCACAAGTGCCGTGTGATCGCCCCGATGGGCGAGGCCGCAAAGATCCCCATTGTGGACGACGCCGTGCGCGAGGGTGACACAGTGAAGGTCGGCACGCTCAGCGCCAATGTGATCGAAACGCCCGGCCATACCGCCGGGCATATCTCCTACTGGTTTCACGGCGAGAAGGCAGCGTTCGTCGGCGACACGCTGTTCTCCATAGGTTGCGGCCGCGTGATCGAAGGCACCATGGACCAGATGTGGCAATCGCTGCGCAAGCTGCGCGACCTGCCGGACGACACGCGCATTTATTGCGGGCACGAATACACCGAGGCGAACATCAAATTCGCCAAGACCATCGAACCGAACAACGCCGCGTTGCAGGCGCGTGAAAAGGAAGCGCGCGAGCAGCGCGCCGCCGGCAAGGCGACGCTCCCGACGACGCTCGGCGCGGAAAAGAAAGAGAACTGCTTCCTGCGCGCCGACGTGCCCGAAGTGGCCGCATCCGTCGGTCTGGCCGGACAATCGCCGGCGAAAGTGTTCGCCGAGATCCGCGAGCGCAAGAACAAATTCTGATGCCCACCCACTGACGAATGAGCACAGCGTCCATCACCGCCGCCGACATCATCCGGATGCTGGATCTCAAGCCGCATCCGGAGGGCGGGCATTTCCGCGAAACATTCCGCGATCCAGCCACGGTGGATGGGCGCGCGGCTTCGACCGCAATCTACTTCTTGCTGGCGCGCGGCGAACGCTCGCACTGGCATCGCGTCGACGCGGTGGAAGCGTGGCACTTCCATGCGGGCGCGCCGCTGCGGCTATCGATTCACGACAACGAAACGACGCACGAGATCATGCTCGGCAGCGAACTTGCTGCCGGCCAGCGACCGCAGGCGGTCGTGCCCGCGCACGCCTGGCAGGCGGCAGAAAGCCTCGGCGACTGGACGCTGGTCGGCTGCACAGTCGCGCCGGGATTCCAGTTCGACGGGTTCGAACTGGCACCTCCGGATTTCACCCCGGACACTGCGAAGCCTTGCGCCTCATGAACATGTCTTTCGCCGCGATGAGGCCGCCGAGGGCGATCAGCCCCGCCGCGAGCCACAGGGTCCAGCGCGGCTCGGCATAGCCGCCGGCAATCAAAGCAAGCGTCGACAGCACCGGCGCTGCATAGGAGGCGGCACCGAGCACGCGGATGTCGCCGCGCTTGACGCCGATATCCCAGACATAGAACGCGAGGCCGACCGGGCCGATGCCGAGCGCAATCACTGCGCCCCACTCCGTCGCGTCACGAGGCCACACCGTCGCCTCGAACAGCTGGTGGCACAGCGCCGCAAGCAGCGCCGTCCCCAGACAGAAGCCCACCACCGCATCACTCGGCACGCTGGAAAAGCGCCGC
>JBQCFU010000541.1:0-4460 GCA_051958775.1 Pseudolabrys sp. | reverse complement strand
ACTTCCTTATGGCACGATCTTCGGCGCGTCGTCCTCGTCGAGGTACCCTGGCCGGTGGCGGTTCTCGTGCTGTAAAAATTCTTCCGTGACCTGGCGCAGCCGCCGCGCCAGCACCTGCGCCTTGATTGCCGCCGACCGGAGAAATTCCGTCCCGAGCTGATTGCGGTGCTGAAGATCGTTGATCACGGCGACATCATTCCGCAGACGGCGAAGGGTGCGGGGGCCGGCGAGATCGGCCAGACCCAGTTCATGCCGACGCACTAGCTGCGGTTCGCCAGCGACTATGACGGCGACGGGCGTCGCGATCTGGTGCGCAGCATTCCGGACGTGCTGGCGTCGACCGCCAATTACCTCAAGGGATATGGCTGGCAGCGCGGCCAGGGCTGGCAGCCCGGACAGCCGAATTTCGCGGTGGTCCAGGAGTGGAACAAGGCGGAGGTCTATGCGCGGACCATCGCCTATTTCGGCCAGCAGCTCGAAACGAGCCGGCGCTGATGCGGGATTTCGGGTTTTGCGCCAGGATGGCGCACCCCGGAATGACTGTGAGACAAACTCTCGGGCCGATCAGTTCGCTTTGCGCGCTGCCATCGCGACGGCCATGAAAGCACGCTGACCGAGTGCCAGCGCCAATGCCGGCTGGCGCCGGATATCGAGCGCCATGTCGGCAAGCGGCTGCATCACGCGCACCAGCCGTGCCGACGACCACATGCGCAGTGCCGCTTCCACCGCGCCCTGTCGGCTGAAATGCACCGGGGGCGGCGTGCGCATCATCGCTTCCTGGGCGCGCGCACCGTCGTCGATGGCGAGCCGCATCTTGTGCAATTGCGCGACATGACGTTGCGCCGCGCTCAACAGCGCGCCGGGTGACGCGCCGTCGGCGAGAGCTTTGCCGTATTGCTGATCGACCTCGGCGATGCGGCCTGCGAACGCGGCATCGATCACGCCGTTGAGCCCAAGCGCGGATGCGTCGGTGACGACCGCGAGTACGTCATCGAGTTCGACGCGACCTTTGCCCCGCGCATAAAGCGCGAGCTTGCGCACCTCGCTGCGCGAGGCGAGGCGATCGCCGCCGAGCAGCGAGGCCAGCGTCGCGCGCGCATCCGGGGCGATGCTGAGGTTTTCCGCACGCATTTCTTCGTCGATCAGGCGCGCAACGTCGCGTTCGTTGTCGGGGTAGCAGGCGATCACCGCGGCGGCGCGCGCCTTCTCGCAGACGGAGCGCAACGGCGCGGTCTTGCGCAGTTCACCGGCCTCGATGATGACGCGGCAATCGCGCGGCGGATCGGCCAGCAGCGCCTCCACCGATGGAGCCGCATTATGCCGCGGACCGACGCGCAGCCACACCGCACGCCGGCCGCCGAACAGCGGGATGGTGTGCGCTTCCTCGACCAGGCGTCCGGGATTGGCGGAGAGATCGTCGCCTTCGAGCCGCGCCAGCGAGAACGGATCGGCGATGTCGTCGACCGCGCTCCGGACCAGCGTTTCGACGCGCTCGCGCACCAGGCCAGTATCGGGACCGTGCACGAGAACGACCGGCCGCGCCGGATCCGGCTTGGCGATGAAGCTGTCGACTTCTGTGGTCTTGAGCGCGGTCATGCGAAACACTACGGCATGGCGCGGGTTGCTTGTCCGTTACGTCCCCGCGACGAAATAGGATGCGAGCCGCGCGTGGATCTGATCGGCGATCACCTTGGATGCGCGATTCTCGGCGTCGCGCAATGCGCGGTTGCCGACGAAGCGCTGCTGCTGGCCCGGCGTATCGTAGGATACGCGCGCGAAGGTCTGCGCGGTGAAAACGATCTTCTTGGTGCCGATCTCACGCAGGATATAGGTGGCGTCGATGCCGTAATTCTGCACGTCCGGCCGCGATGTGGTGATGTCGACAATCACCGACAGGTTGGTGGTCGTCAGTTTGACCTCAAGTTCGTGGGTCGGCGGCGCGGCATTGCCGCCGCCGGTGAGATTAAACAGAAGATCGTTGCGCACCTCGACGGCGATGCGCGCCAGCGGCGTGCCGTTCGCTGCGGCGATCTGCTTGACCTCAACAGACCGCAACGCCTCCAGCGTCTTGTTGTTGTTCGTTGTGCCCGGCGCCAGTATCGAGCGATCGCCGTACATCGGCTGGAAACAGCCGGCGAGAAGCCCCGCGAGCGCGAGAGCCGGAGCGATGCGGGTCAGCCGCCTTATGGGGTCAAGCCACGACATTGACGATCCTTTGCGGGACAACGATGACCTTTTTAGGCGCTTTGCCGTCCAGCGCCTTTTGTACCGCATCGAGCGCCAGAACGGCAGCCTCGATTGCGTCCTTGCCGGCGTCGCGCGGCACGGTCACGTCTGCCCGCTTTTTGCCGTTGATCTGCACCGGCAGGGTCAGGGTGTTCTCGATCAGGAGATCGGGTTCGACCGCCGGCCAGGGCTGGGTCGCGACCAGCGTGTCGTGGCCGAGCGCCGCCCAGGATTCCTCCGCCAGATGCGGCATCATTGGCTGGAACAGCAGCACCAGAATGCCGGCCGCTTCGCGCATGGCCCAGGCAAGATCCGGTGTCGGTTTGCTGTCGACGTCACCGATCGCGTCGGACAGCGAATTGGCGAACTCATAGAGATGCGCCACCGCCACGTTGAAATGCAGTGTTTCGATCGCTTCCGATACCTTGGAGAGCGCGCCGTGGGCCGCTTTGCGGAGTTTCAGGGCCGGTTCGCCGAACGTGGTCGGACGCTCTGCGGGCGCGTCCTTGGCAATTCCCGCGGCTTCGTGCACCAACCGCCATAGCCGCTGCGTAAAGCGCCAGGCGCCCTGCACACCCTTTTCGGTCCAGTTCACATCGCGGTCGGGCGGGGAATCCGACAGCATGAACCAGCGTGCGGTGTCGGCGCCGTAGGCGGCGATGATGTCGTCGGGATCGACAGTGTTCTTCTTCGATTTCGACATCTTCTCGATGCTGCCGATCTCGATCTCTTCGCCGCTCTCGATCAGCACCGCGCGCCGCGCATCCTCGTTGCCGAGAATCTTGATCTCCGACGGCATCACCCATTCGCCGGTTTTGCGGCGATAGGTTTCGTGCACGACCATGCCCTGCGTGAACAGGCCGGCGAACGGCTCGTCGATGCCGGTGTGGCCGGTCTTCTTCATCGCGCGGGTGAAGAATCGCGAATAGAGAAGATGCAGGATCGCGTGTTCGATGCCGCCGATATACTGATCGACCGGCAGCCAGCGATCGACCTGCTTGCGGTCGGTCGGCGCGTCGGTGATCCACGGATCGGTGAAGCGCGCGAAGTACCACGATGAATCGACGAAGGTGTCCATCGTGTCGGTTTCACGCCGCGCCTTGCCGCCGCATTGCGGGCAGGCGACGTGCTTCCAGGTCGGGTGACGGTCGAGCGGATTGCCGGGCGTGTTGAAGTCCACATCGTCCGGCAGCGTCACCGGCAGATCCTTGTCCGGCACCGGAACGACGCCGCAGGTCTCGCAGTGGATGATCGGGATCGGGCAACCCCAATAACGCTGCCGAGAAATGCCCCAATCGCGCAGGCGGAAATTCACCTGCCGCGCGGCCACCGGTCGGTTGCCGCGCGTTTCGCTCTCGAGCCGGCGCGCGACTTCATCCTTGGCTTGCGCGATGGTCATGCCATCGAGGAAGCGCGAATTGATCATGCGCCCGTCGCCGTCATAGGCGATGTCGGTGACGACGAAGGTTTTCGGATCGACATCCGGCGGGCACACCACCGGTGTATTGCCAAGACCGTATTTGTTGACGAAATCGAGGTCGCGCTGATCGTGCGCCGGGCAGCCGAAGATCGCGCCGGTGCCGTAATCCATCAGCACGAAATTGGCGACATAGACCGGCAGCAGCCAGTTCGGATCGAACGGATGCTGCGCCTTGATGCCGGTGTCGAAGCCGAGCTTCTCGGCCTTGTCGATGGCTTCCTGCGCGGTGCCGATCTTGCGCGCCTCGACGATGAAATCAGCGAGCTTCGGATTGTGCTGCGCGACGGCCGCGGCGAGCGGATGATCCGGCGACAGCGCCAGGAATTTCGCGCCGAACAAGGTGTCCGGCCGCGTCGTGAAAATTTCCAGTTCATTGCCGCCGGGATATGACACGTTCCGCATCGTCGCCGGATCGAGCGCGAAGCGGACATGCAGACCTTCGGACCGACCGATCCAGTTGCGCTGCATCAGCCGTACTTTTTCCGGCCAACGGTCGAGTGTGTCGAGCGCGTCCAGCAACTCCTGCGAATAGGCGCTGATCTTCAGGAACCATTGCGTCAGCTCGCGCTGCTCGACCACCGCGCCGGAGCGCCAGCCGCGGCCGTCGATCACCTGCTCGTTGGCGAGCACCGTGTGGTCGACCGGGTCCCAGTTCACTTTCGACTGCTTACGCTCGACGAGGCCGGCGCGCAGGAAGTCGAGAAACATCTTCTGCTGATGCTTGTAATAAGTGGGATCGCAGGTGGCGATCTCG
>JBQCFU010000540.1:0-16493 GCA_051958775.1 Pseudolabrys sp. | reverse complement strand
CCGACGAAACCGCCTGGAATGTCGGGCTGTCGTGCGGCGGCCGGATCCGTGTCTATGTCGAGAAGGTGGATTAAGTGAATCTCGCGGAATTGCAGACGGTCAATGCGGAGCGCGCCGCACGGCGCGCCGTCCTGGTCGTCACCGATATCAAGGGCGGCGCGCAGCGCGTCGTCAAAGCGACGGATGTTGCCAACGACCCGCTCAAGGAGGTGCTGCAGAAACGCCTGCGCCTCGGCAAGAGCGGAATGGAGGAAACGCCTGAAGGCGAAGTGTTCATCACCGTTCACGTGCCGTCGGCGAAACTCGTCATCACCGGCGCGGTGCATATCAGTCAGGCGCTGGCGCCGATGGCGAAGATGCTCGGCTACGATGTCACGGTGGTTGATCCGCGCACGGCCTTTGCCTCGCCGGAGCGGTTTCCGGATGTGAAGGTGGTCGCTGAATGGCCGGACGTGGCGCTGCCGCCCTTGGGCGTCGATCGCTACACCGCCTTCGTCGCGCTGACCCATGATCCGAAGATCGACGATCCGGCGCTCAAGCACGCCTTGGAACGCGACTGCTTCTATATCGGCGCGCTCGGTTCGCGGAAAACCCATGCCAAACGGGTCGACCGGTTGAAGCAGAATGGTTTCGACGACGCGGCGATCGGGCGCATCCATGCGCCGATCGGGCTCGATATCGATGCGGTGTCTCCGCCGGAGATCGCGGTGGCGATCCTCGGCCAGATCACGGCGACGCTGCGGCGGAGGGATGAGGCATGAAATTCGGTCCTGTTTCTCCGCGCGACGCGCTTGGCGGTACGGCCGTGCACTCGATCCGTCAGGGATCGCTGGTGCTCAAGAAAGGCGCGGTGATCGGCGAGCGCGAGATCGCCGCGCTGGAAGAGGCCGGTGTGCGTGAGATCGTCGTCGTGCGGCTGGAGCCGGGCGATGTGGCGGAAGATCTCGCCGCGGCGGAAATCGCGGCCGCCACGGCCGGCCCCGGTGTGCGGGTCGACCGCGCCTTCACCGGCCGCTGCAATCTGTTTGCCGAAACCGCCGGCATCCTGGTCGTCGACAAGGATGCCATCGATACGCTCAATCGCGCCGACGAGGCGGTGACATTTGCCACGCTGCCGGCGTTCAAGCCGGTGGTCGAAGGCGAGATGATTGCCACGGTGAAGATCATCCCGTTCGCGATGCCGGAGAGCGGCCGCGATGCGGCGCTCGCCGCGACCGAGCGGGCGAAGCCGCTGGTGCGCGTCGCGCCTTATGTGGTGCGCAAGATCGGTGTGGTTTCGACCATCCTGCCGGGCCTGTCGCCGAAAGTGGTCGACAAGACGCTGAAAGTGCTCGGCGACCGCATCGCACCGGCGGGCGCGCGCGTCGTGTCGGAGCGGCGCGTGCCGCACAATCAGGACAAGCTGGCGCGGGCCATCGAGGAGGTGCTAACCGATGGCGCCGAATTCGTCATTGTGTTTGGCGCGTCGGCGAGCGCCGATCGGCGTGACGTCAGTCCGGCGGCGCTGGAAGCAGTCGGCGGCACCATCGATCATTTCGGCATGCCGGTCGATCCAGGCAATCTGCTGCTGATTGGCAGCACGCGCGGCAAGCCGGTGCTCGGCGCGCCGGGCTGTGCCCGTTCGCCGAAGGAAAACGGTTTCGACTGGGTGCTGATGCGACTGCTCGCCGGACTGCCGGTCGGCCGCGAGGACATCACCGGCATGGGCGTCGGTGGGCTGCTGATGGAAATCGTGACGCGGCCGCAGCCGCGCAAGGATGGCCCCGAAGCCGGGCGGCGTATCGCCGGTGTGCTGCTTGCCGCCGGACGCTCCACGCGGATGGGCGATGCCAACAAGCTGATGGCGGAGATCGGCGGCAAGCCGTTGGTGCGGATCGCAGCCGAGCAATTGGTGGGGTCGCATGCGTCGCCGGTGATCGTCGTCACCGGCCATCAGCACGAGCAAGTCGAGCAGGCGCTCGAAGGTTTGTCGGTCCGGTTCGTCCGCAATCTCGATTACGCGCGCGGCCTCGGGACGTCGCTCGGCACCGGCATCGCCGCGCTGCCGGCCGAAGCGGATGGCGCGGTGGTGTGTCTCGCCGACATGCCGCAGGTCGATACGCAACTGATCGATCGTTTGATCGGTGCGTTCGATCCGGAACGCGGCGCGCTTGTCGTCGTGCCGACGCATGACGGACAGCGCGGCAATCCGGTGTTGTGGGCGCGTCGTTTCTTCGCCGACCTGATGAAGATCGATGGCGACATCGGCGCGCGCAACCTGATCCGTGACAATGCCGAAGCGGTGGCGGAGGTTGCGGTCATCGGAAACGAGGCGCTGATCGACGTCGATACGCCTGATGCTTTACGATCTGTTAAGGCGCATATTGAACGTGCGTAACGCCGATTCTTGACGCAAACGCGTGGACTCCGAGTCGCGCGTTGCGTCAATATCCGTGCCTGAATCTTCCTTGCTTGATCACAAGCGCGACTCAGCCCCAACTCCCGCCCATGCTCCTCAGGGGTAGGGCAGGGGAATGACGGACGCGGCTTCCACTTTCGTGCGCGCGCTGGTCGCGAGCTCGCTGATGCTGGCGATCATGACGCTGATCGCAGTGACGGTCTCTACGGCGAACGCCGCGGGCGCGCTCGCCGTCGGGCGCTGCGGCGCCTTTGGGCAGGCGTTCGATTTCCCGAGCACGACCCAGGCACGGACATCCGCGCTGTCGCAATGCCAGGGCGCCGAGTGTCGTGTCGTCACCGATCTGTCGCGCGCCTGCGCGGCGCTGGCCGTCGATATCGTCGACCCTTGCGCCGCTAATGGCTGGGGCCGCAGCGCGCGTCTCGGCAGCGCCCAGAACGGCGCATTGAAGGCCTGCTACAAGGATGGCGGCAAGGATTGCGTGATCCGCACCTTCATCTGCGATGCGCGTGGCTGACACCCGGATGTGAGCGGCGGCGAGCCGACTGGCGGCCTTCGGCTGCATCGACCAATCTATCTGCTCGCAACCCATTGTGTTTCCGATGATTTATCCTGCTCTTGCCAACGGTTGCTTCACTTCCTATAAATGACTGACCAGTCAGTCATTGCAGGAGCGGATCGATGGCGCCTCGTCGCTCCCAGTCCCGGCGCCCGGCCAAGGCCCGCGCCACAGGGCGCCGCCATGCCGTGCCTGCCTCGGAGAGCCGTCAGGTGGAGCGCCGTACGGCGATCCTTGATGCGGCGCTGGCGGAGTTTTCCGAGCGGGGGTTTTCCGCCGCGCGGCTCGATGACGTTGCGCGCCGCGCCGGCATCGCCAAGGGCACGATCTATCTCTATTTCCGCGACAAGGAGACCTTGTTCGCTGAACTGATCCGCGCCCGTCTGGTGCCGATCGTCGGCACGCTGCAGCACATGCAGGCGGCCGATCTGCCGATCCGCGTGTTGGCCGATCGGCTGATCGATGTGTTCGTCAACGAGGTGTTCGGCACCCCACGCAAGGATGTCATCCGGCTGATGATCGGCGAAGGGTCGCGGTTCCCGAAATTGGCAGAGTTCTATTATCGCGAAGTGCTGGGGCCGGTGATGGACACGCTCTCGCAACTGCTGCGCCGCGCGCATCAGCGTGGCGAGATCGCCGATGAAACGCTCCTGCGCTTCCCGCAACTGTTGGCGGCGCCGGGCGTTGTCGCCATCGTCTGGAACGGTCTGTTTGACCGTTTCGCTCCGCTTGATGTGCGGGCGCTGATGCGCGCGCATGTCGATCTCATCCTCGGGCAGGGACCGCAGCGCGGCAGCCGGCAATGACGATCGTGCGACATGCTTTCCTGATGCTGGCCGCCGGGCTCCTCCTGGCCGGTTGCAGCCGCGCGACCGAGCCGACCGTGCAGGGCTGGGTCGAGGCCGAACTGATCTTCGTCAGCCCGGACGAGGCGGGGCGTTTGGATCAGCTTGCGGTGACGCAGGGCGACCGCATCGAGAAGGGCGCGCTGCTGTTCGCGGTCGATCCCGATCTGCAGCAGGCCGATCTCGCCCAGGCGGAAGCCAATCTCGTTAACATGAAGCAGAGTTTCGACCGCGCGAAGGCGCTGGCGGCACAGGCGGCCGGCACGCAGAAGGCGCTGGAAGACGCGGAGGCCGCGTTGCGCACCGCGGAGGCGCGCGTCAATTCCTCGCGCACGCGGCTGACGCGTCGTCGCGTCATGAGCCCGGACACCGGCACGATCCAGCAGGTCTATTATCGTCCCGGCGAGACGGTGCCGGCGGGACGGCCGGTGGTGTCGCTGTTGCCGCCGCGCAATCTCAAGATTCGCTTTTTCGTCGCCGAGACGCAGCTTGCGCAGATCAAGCATGGCGATGTGGTGACGGTGAGTTGCGACGGCTGCGCCGACGATCTCACCGCGCGCGTCAGCTTCATTGCGCAAAGTGCCGAGTATACGCCGCCGGTGATCTACAGCCTCGAGGAGCGCTCCAAGCTCGTCTACATGATCGAAGCGCGGCCGGACGCACCGGAGAAATTCCGCGTCGGCCAGCCGGTGAGCGTCACCCTGCCGGGCGGAGCACCAAAATGACCGGCCCGGCAGATGCGGTGGCGAAACGCATGGCGGATGCCGCTGAGGCGACGCCGGACATCGCCATCGATGTGCACGGTCTCACCAAGTCGTTCGACGGCCGCGTTGTCGTACGAGACCTGTCGATGCAGGTGCGGCGTGGTTCGATCTACGGCTTCCTCGGGCCGAATGGGTCCGGCAAGACCACGACGATCCGCATGCTGTGCGGGTTGCTGACGCCGGATTCCGGCACCGGCACCTTCCTCGGTTATGACATCCTCACGCAAGCCGACAAGATCAAGCTGCATGTCGGCTACATGACGCAGCGCTTCAGCCTGTATCAGGACCTGTCGGTCCGCGAGAATCTCGAATTCGTCGGTCGCCTCTATGGATTGCCCGATCCGCGTGGCGCCGCGCGCGACATGATCAAGCGTCTCGGGCTCGAAGGCCGCGGCGAGCAGATCGCGGGCTCGCTGTCCGGCGGCTGGAAACAGCGGCTCGCGCTCGGTGCCTGTACGCTGCCAGGGCCGCAACTGTTGCTGCTCGACGAGCCGACCGCCGGCGTCGATCCGAAAGCGCGCCGCGAATTCTGGAACGAGATTCACACGCTGGCTGATGAAGGTCTCACCGTGCTGGTCTCGACCCATTATATGGACGAGGCCGAGCGATGCCACGAGATCGCATATATCGCTTACGGCGAATTGCTGACGCACGGCACGGTCGACCAGGTGATCGCGCAGGCCGGCCTGTCCACCTATACGGTGAGTGGCGAGGGGCTGGCGCGTCTGTCCGATGTGCTGAGCCAGGACCAGACGCTGATGGTCGCGCCGTTCGGCAACAGCCTGCATGTGTCGAGCCGTGACGCCGAGGCGCTGGAGCGCGCCATCGCTGCGCATCGCAACGAAGGGCGGTGGACCTGGACGCGCGCCGAGCCGTCGCTCGAAGACGTGTTCATCGACCTGATGTCGCGCTCGCGGGACAACTTCAAATGACAATGGTCGGCGGCGGATTCTGGCGGCGGGTTGGCGCCATGGTGCGCAAGGAATTCCTGCAGCTTCGCCGCGACCGCATCACGCTCGCCACCATGGTCACCGTACCGCTGATGCAACTCGTGCTGTTCGGCTATGCGATCAACACCACGCCGCGCTATCTGCCGACGGCGGTGCTGGTGCAGGAGCAGAGCGACGTCGGTCGCTCGATCCTCGCCGCGTTGCAGAACACCCGCTATTTCAAGGTCACGCATCTGCCGCGCACGGCGGACGAGATGGATCATCTGCTGGCGTCGGGGCAGGTGCTGTTCGCGGTGGAAATCCCGGCGAATTTCGAGCGCGCCGTGCGCCGCGGTGACCGGCCGGCGCTGCTGGTCGCCGCCGACGCCACCGATCCGGTGGCGGCGGGGTCGGCCATGAGTTCGCTCGGCACCCTGGTGCAGACCGCGCTGCGCAACGACCGGCTGATCCCCGACAGCGGCCAGACGCCGTTCGAGATCCGCTCGCATGCGCGCTACAACCCGGCGGCGTCGACGCAGCTCAACATCGTGCCCGGTTTGCTCGGCACAATCCTCACCATGACCATGCTGATCTTCACCGCGCTGTCGGTGACGCGCGAGAGCGAGCGCGGCACCATGGAAAGCCTGCTCGCCATGCCGATCACGCCGATCGAGATCATGCTCGGCAAGATCGCGCCCTATGTGCTGATCGGCATCTTCCAGGCGGGGCTGATCATCGGCGCCGGCGTGCTGCTGTTCGCGGTGCCGATTGTCGGCAACCCGTTCCTGCTCGCGGCGCTGACGACCTTGTTCATCGCCGCCAACCTTGCCACCGGCTACACCTTCTCCACCGTCGCGCAGAACCAGTTGCAGGCGGTGCAGATGGCGATGATGTACTTCCTGCCCAATCTGCTGTTGTCCGGATTCATGTTCCCTTACGCCGGCATGCCGGTCTGGGCGCAGTGGATTTCCGAAGTCTTTCCGCTCACGCACTTCATCCGCATCGTCCGCGCCATCATGCTGAAAGGCTCGACGCTCGACGATCTGCGATACGATACGGCGGCGATGCTGGTGCTGACCTTGCTGGCAATGCTGATCGCGGTGACGCGCTTCCGGCGTACCCTCGACTGATCATTCTCAGTGCCGCCGCAGGATGCCGATGCGGCCATAAAGACCGGAGACGCCCTCACTATCGCGTGCGAGGCCGACGGCACCCGACCATTCGAGGTCGAGCCAATGCAGCGCCGTGACGTGAAGGCCAACCCGCCATTGCCGGTAGTCGTAGGACGAAAAGGTCGTGAGCTCCGGCCCGAGATAGAACGCATCGAACAGACGCCAGCCAGCCATCGCCTGCACGAAATACTGGCTGCCGACCGTCGACACGTTGGCGTTGAGCGCAGTCATGATCTCGGGCGTCGGCTGGTACCAGACCTCGATCGCTGTGTGCATGCCGACCTGATAACCTTTCAGTCGCGCGGCGGGATCGTCGGGAAAGAGGCGCAGATCACGGATGTCGATTCCGGTGAAGGCTTTTACCTCGACCGGTCCACGAATGAAGCGCCAGCCCGGTAAAATCTGCGCGCCGATCATGCGGCCGACCACCGGCTGATCGTTCAGCGCGCCGGAGCGGTAGCGATAGGTGCCGGCGGACAACAACGCCTTGAAGGTGAGGCCGTCGCGCTCGAGTCCATCCGGCGACCAGTAGACGCCGCCGTGCGAGAAGTTGCCGTTGCGCCAGAGGTCGGCGCCGGAAAACAGCAAAAGCTGGTTGGTGTCGCCGTCCGGCTCGACGGCGGCTGCGACGCTGACGCTACTGATTGCAGCGGCGATCGCGAGAACGATCGCCGCGCAGACACACGTCCCACGCACGAGAGGCTCCCCAGCCCCCTCCGGCACACAGCCGGATACAACCTGAAGTAAAGCGGAGTGATGTCTATGTGTCTATTGGTTGCCGGGTACCGCCCGGCGGCGCGCGCCGAGACTGCGTGGTGTCTCGCCGAATTCGCGGCGCATCATCGCGGTGAATGCGCTTGGGCTCGCGTAGCCCACGGCTGCTGCTGCGTCGGCCACCGAGGCGCCGCTGCCGAGCCGGGCGAGGCCATCGACGGCGCGGAGCCGGGCCCGCCACTCGGCAAAACTGAGCCCGGTTTCGGCGCGGAAAAGCCGGGCCAGGGTCCGGCGACTGGCGCCAGCGCGCTCTGCCCACCCGTCGAGGTCGAGATCGATCCGCGACTGTTCGAGCAGCGCGCGGGCGACGCGCAACGCGCGCGGATCGCGCGGCATCGGAATGTCGAGCGCACGGCGGTCGAGCCGTTCCAACTCCGTGAGGATGAGCCGCGCGACGATGCCGCCGCGCTCGTTGTCGCGGTAGTCGACCGGCTCGTCGAGTGCGGCGAGGATCAGTTCGCGCAGCAGGCCGGAGATTTCGACCAGCACCGGCTGCGTCGGCAGCGACCCGCAGAATGTCGGGTCGATATAAAGGGTGCGCATTTCCACGCGGCCGCGCATGGTCACCTGGTGCGCGTGCTCCGGCGGCATCCACAGCGCACGGGCCGGGGGGAGAATCCAGGCAGCAGAGGGGGTTTCCACCCGCATCACGCCGCTGATGGCATGCAGAAGCTGCCCGCGCTTGTGGACGTGCAGCGGGATCACATGGCCGTCGACCTCCGAGATCGCCTTTGCCGCCACCGGGCGGGGGGCGTCGTCCATGATCTGCCGGTAGACGGGCGTGGTCCTGGTGTCATCCATTGGGAAGCAGCATGTGGCCCAATTGCGACGAAAATCGGCTGAACATCGCAAAAAGGCAAGGGATATAGTGTCGGTGACTCGCAGGCTGCCGCCTGCCCTAGCGTTCGCCGAGGAGAGACCCCATGAGCCTGTCCGCGACCGAGGCCATCCCGCCCGCCACCGGGGTCAAACGCCGGCATATCGGTTTCCTCAACTGGGCGCACGCGATCGATCACTATGTGCTGCTGATCTATCCGACCGTGGTGATCGGTCTGCAGAATATCTATGGCCGCAGCTATTCCGAGCTGATCGCGCTCTCGACCGCCTCGTTCGTCGCCTTCGGCGTGTTCGCGCTGCCGTTCGGCTGGCTCGCCGACCGCGTCAGCCGTCGCGACATCATGATCGCATTCTATCTCGGTTGCGGCGTGTCGCTCTGCGCCGCGGCGCTGGCGCCGAATCTGATCATGCTGGCAGTCGCACTGTTCGCGCTCGGCATCTGCGCGGCGATCTATCATCCGGTCGGCATGGCGCTGCTGATCGAGATTTCGCAGGCGCGCGGGCGCACGCTCGCCTTCAACGGCGTGTGCGGCAATCTCGGTGTCGCGCTCGCCGCCGGCATCACCGGCGTGCTCGCCTCGTGGGTCGGCTGGCGCTATGCCTTCGCCATTCCGGGCCTGCTCTGTCTCGTCACGGGCGTCGTCTACTGTTTCGCCATCCCCGATGAGCGGTTGCATGGCGGCAAGCGCAAGGCGACGGCACCGGTACCGGTCACCGGCAACAACGCGGCGGTCATGTTCGGCCTCTACATCATCATCTCGATCTGCGGCGGCCTGACCTTCAACACCATCCTGATCGCGTTGCCGAAGATCGTTGACGAGCGGCTGGGTGCGGGCACGTCGCTTGCGGAAGTCGGCGGTGTGGCGACGCTGGTGTTCCTGTGCGGTGCGCTCGGCCAGTTGGCGGTAGGGCGGATCGTCGAGAAGATCTTGCCGGCGGTGGTGTTCGTGATCGTCGTCGCCATGCAGGTGATCGGTATCGTCTGGGCGGCCTCGGCCACAGGGTTGATGCTGGTGGCAGGGCTCGCGTTCTGCATGGCCGGCATCTACGGGCAGGTGACGACCGGCGATATCGTCATTGCGCGCTATACGGCGGATGCGTGGCGTGGCCGCGTCTATGCAGTGCGGTACTTCCTGACTTTCATCTCCTCCGGTGTCGCGGTGCAGATCATCGCTTTCCTGCATGCGCGCGGCGGGTTCGATCTCGTTCTGTGGACCATTGCCGGCGTCACCGGCGTCCTGCTTGCGGCGGTGCTCGGTTTCGCGACGCTGGTGCTGGCGATCGAAGCGCGGCACGGCGCTGCGCAACCGGCGGAATGACGCAAGCTTCCTGGGCCTGGCGGCGCATGGAGACCGGCGATATCCCGTCGGTTTCCGCCATCGCGCAAATCGTGCATCCGTCGTTTCCGGAAGATGATGCGGTGTTCGCCGAGCGCGTTGCGCTTTATCCCGAAGGCTGCCGCATCCTGATCGGCGAAGCGGGCGCGCCGCAGGGCTATATCCTCAGCCATCCGTGGCGCGGGGCGCCGCCGAAACTGAACAGCCTGTTGCGGGCCTTGCCCGTGCCGGACGTCTACTACATCCACGATCTGTCGGTGTTGCCGGAGCAGCGCGGCTCCGGCGCGGCGTCGCAGGTGGTGCACGATGTTCTGGAGCAGGCGCGCGGCGAGGGGCTTTCGCTCGCGGCGCTGGTCGCGGTCAACAACTCTGTAGCGTTCTGGTCGCGGCTCGGCTTCACCGTCGCGGACGATTCGAAGATGCAGCGCGCGCTCGATAGCTACGGCGACGACGCGCGCTATATGGTCAGCGCTCTTGCCGGAGCGGCTGCCTAGGGAACGTCGTCCGAGCGGGCCTGTCCGCCTTCGTTTTCGAGATTGGCGATACGGCGGGTTACCGAACGGCTGAATTTGAGACGAACCCCGGCGCCGAGCGATCCTTCTTCCGGAATGAACCGCGCGCCGAGATCTTCCCGCGTCCGGACCAAAGCCTCGCGTTGCGTTTCGGA
This sequence comes from Pseudolabrys sp., assembly GCA_051958775.1. Lineage (GTDB taxonomy): Bacteria > Pseudomonadota > Alphaproteobacteria > Rhizobiales > Xanthobacteraceae > Pseudolabrys. The sequence goes on along the minus strand of JBQCFU010000540.1, from coordinate 6,211 downwards.
CAGTGTCGCGATGCCGTGCTCAAACTCCGTCAGCATGGCTTCCGGCACTGCGGCCTTATCCGCGAGTTGACGCTTGCTGATCTGGACCAGGGTACGAGCCGCTTTGCAGAGCGATCCTGTGAGCATCGAAATCTCCATCGGTTAGGCCGGCGGCGGCACCAGATCATCGACTGAGAGCGGCATCCTCTCTTCGAGTGTGGCGACGATGCGGCTGCGATGACAGGCATTCGGATTGCGACAATAGCAGAGCAACGCGAGCATGGGCTTACGCGCTTTGACGAGATCGGTGAGTTCGCCGAGTGACTCCTGGGCCGCCTTGGTTTGCAGATGCCGGTCATAGATGCGAAACAGCGCATCGATATGGCCGGCACGGGCCGCTTCGCGGCCGGCTTCCGGCGTGCCGAGCGGCTGGAGATGCAGATAGGCGATCCCGGCTTCGTCGAGCCCCGCCGCGAGCTGCTTCTTTGAAAAACCGGGCCGCCGCGACGCCGCCACCGCGCGCACATCGACCACCAGCTTGACGCCGGCGCGTGTCAATTCACCGATCACCGCACGCGGCAGCGCCTTCTCGTAACCGATGGTGCACAGCGCTACACGCTTGCCTGCGGGGCGGGAGGCCGTGCGCCTGGGAGAGGCGGACTTGGGCGCTGCACGGGCTTTCCGTGCGGGGGCTTTTGTTTTTGCTTTCGTCTTCGCCGTTGTCTTACGCCCGCGTGTCGCCATCTCACATCCGCTCGATCAGCGCCAGCGTTCGATAAGAGCCATGGCCGCGGCCGGCGCGCGCACCTTGCCCTCGTGGATCACGTACAGGAATACATCGCGCGGCGTCTCCGGCACCTTGGACTTTGGTTCGACGCGCGGCAGGTCGGCCGGCGCGCCGCCTTTTGCCCAGGTCGCGGCGCGCTTATCCCAGGCATCGAGCGCCTTCGGTTCGTTGCCGGTGGCGACGCTGTCCTGGCCCTTTTGCAGCCGGGCATATACGAAATCGGCGGTGATGTCGGCGATCGCGGGATAAGTGGCGTGCTCGGAGAACACCACGGCCATGCCGCGCTGGCGCAGCAGCGCGAGAAACGCCGGCGTGCAGAAGCTCTCGTGCCGGACTTCGATCACGTGGCGCAACGCAAGCCCGTCGGCTTTCTCCGGCAGCAGATCGAGAAAACCGCCGAAGTCGGCTTCGTCGAATTTCTTGGTCGGTGCGAACTGCCAGAGCAGGGGACCGAGCTTGCGGCCAAGTTCGGAGATGCCGGAATCGATGAAGCGCTTGATGGAGTCGCCGGCACCGCTCAACTCGCGCCGGTTGACCGCATAGCGCGGTCCCTTGAGCGAGAACACGAAGCCGTCCGGTACCTCGCTCGCCCATTTGGCGTAGGTCGCGGGCTTCATGGTGGAATAGAACGTGCCGTTGACCTCGATGGAGGTGAGGCGCTCGGCCGCGTAGCGCAGCTCCCGCGTATGCGGGAGTCCTTTGGGATAAAACACGCCGCGCCACGGCTCGTAGGTCCAGCCGCCGATGCCGCAATAGATGTGGCCGGCTTTGCCCGCCGTTTTCTCCGCTTTCTTCTGCGTCGTTTTGTCCGTCTTGGTGGCGCTCTTGCTCGTCATGATCCCGTCACATCCGTCGGCTATTTCCTCACGCAAGTGGCGAGGACAGAGGAGCCTATCCCGTCTTCGCCGACGCGGCCACGGAAAGCAAATGGGTGACGCCGGATGTAAGCGCACCCACTTGACCGTGGTCGTTTCGTTATGTGGACACCCCGTTACGCCGTGACGTGCTGCGGCGGTGCGAGCCGGGAACTGATGCCGATCCGGTTCATCGCGTTCATCAGCGCGATGACGATGGTGAGATCAGCGACTTCCTTGTCGGAAAATTCGGCCTTGACCGCGGCGTAGTCCGCATCCGGCGCGCCGGTGGTAGCGATGTTGGTCAGGCTGTCGGTCCAGGCCAGCGCCGCGCGCTCGCGCGGCGTGAAGAACGGCGCTTCGTGCCAGGTGACGACGCTGTTGATCTTGCGCGGATCGTCGCCGGCCTGGAGCGCGTCGCGCCAGTGCAGGTCGACGCAATAGGCGCAGCCGTTGATCTGCGACACCCGCAGGAACACCAGGTCGATCAGCGCGCGGTCGAGCCCGGATTTGTGGATGTAGTCGTAGAGCGGGCCGAACGCCTTATAGCCCTCAGGGGCGACGTCCTTCATGCTGTAACGTTGCGACATGGTTTTACTCCTTGCCAAAGACGCATCGATTAAATACGGATATATTATATCCGAGTTTAAGCCGGAGCGGTCAAGATGCGGTTGTCGGAAGGTGTGGAGTGGGCGGTGCATTGCTGCACTGTGCTGGCCGCATTGCCGCCGGGGCGGACGCTCGGCGCCGGCGCGCTGGCGGCGTTCTTCGAGGTGCCTAAGGCCTATCTCGCCAAGCATCTGCAGACGTTGTCGCAGCACGGCGTGGTCGATGCCATGCCGGGCCGCAACGGCGGTTACCGGCTGGGACGCTCGACCGAGAAGATCACGTTGCGCGATATCGTGATGGCGATCGAAGGGCCGGGGCCATGCTTCCGCTGCCAGGAAATCCGCCGCCGCGGTCCGAGCGGCCAGCCGAAACGCTGTTACACGGCGCCGTGCGGCATCGCGCGCGCCATGTGGGCGGCGGAGAAGGTCTATCTCGACGCGCTCGGCAAAACCACGCTGGCGAAGCTGATCGCCGAAGCGGCGCATGAAGTCTCGCGCGAGCAGCAGGCCGCCATGGCGCGCTGGCTGGAGCGGGCCGCCTAGAACGCGCTATAAGGCTTCGACAAAAGCCGGCGCGCGGCAGGACACTGGATGGCGAGCACAGAGACAACCGCCCGGCAGGATCGGACCGCCTCGCTGTTCCGCGCCTTGCTGCGGACGCCGTCCGTGATCGCGCTGCTGATCGCCAATCTGCTGCCGCTTTACGGCGTTGTGGTGCTCGGCTGGGATCTCATCAGCCTGATCATGGTCTACTGGCTGGAGACCGGTATCATCGGCTTGTTCGCGATCCTCAACATCGCGCTGGTCACCGGATCGATGGCTCTGCTGCTGGTGCCGTTCTTCATCGTCCATTTCAGCGGCTTCATGGCCGGCCATTTGATCTTTTTGATCATGCTGTTCGGTGCGAAATCGGGTGCAGGCTTTTCCGACATTCCAGGCTTTGTCCGCGAGATCATCAGCAGCAACGGGTTGTGGTTCGCGGTCGCAGGGCTGTTCGTCAGCCACGCTGTGGCATTTGTGATCTCTGTGCTGATCCCGTGGTGGCGGACGGTGCGGCGCGGCGCATTGAACACGCGCAACGTCGAGACTGGCCCGATCATGATGGCGCCCTATGGCCGCATCATCATCATGCACTTGACGATCATATTCGGCGCGATCCTGGCAACGACGTTCGACAACAGGCTCGCGTTGCTGGTGCTGTTGATCGCGCTGAAAACCGCCGCCGATCTGTGGGGCCTGCTGCGCCGTCCGGCTCCAGCGGCACCGGTGGTGGTTCACTAATATCCAATCCAAAAGCGAAAAGGCCCGGAGCGATCCGGGCCTTCGGTTGTCGCTCAGCCGTTCGGGGCGGCGATCCCCTTGCTGGTCGTTGCGGTGTTCGCGGGCGGAGAGACCGGCGGAGAGCGCCGAACGATTGTTCTTTTGGTGGGCAAGAAAGCAGTTTCCGCGTCGTCGCCGGTTTCCAGATAGAAAGCGCGGATATTCTGGACATTGCAGCCGGATCGATTGACTTCGGTCTTGGCTGCGTCGGCGGCGGCGTCGCTGGTCTCTGCGACCTGCTGCTTCTTCTTCGCTTCCGAATTCGCGGTCGCACCGGCGGCGTCGTCGTTGTTTTTGGCTTTTTTCTCGTCGTTGGTGTTCGTGCGGGTGAGGCGGATGATGCCGGATTCGATCGTTCCTGCCCGGTAGTAGCTTTCGATATCCGAAAGCGCGATGCCGAGCGGATAAATATCCGACGAGCATGCCATGCGGTTTCGGATCACGGCCCGGCGATCGTGACGCGCCGCACGCATCGACGTCGTCAGGTTTTGCAGCAATTGCTGGCGGAAAAATGCGTCGTTGTATGCGCTGGCGGCGAGGTCGGTACCGTGCGCGATGGCGTTCAGGCCGCGAATGGTTTGCGAAACGGGGACGGCTGTCGCGATCGTCGTCAGCGTGCTGCTTGCGACCTTGGCCCAGAATTCGGTGGTTTTTCCTTCGGCGTTCAGCGCGCGCTCGTATTCCGTATAGTTGATGTCGATCGCGTACATTCTGGCGGCGATGATCTCGTTGCGGGCGGCGGTGCGATTTTCAGGCGGCGCCTTCAGATATGCCGGCCAGACCTTCTTCATATCCGCGAACAATTCCTGGACACCCGCGACTTCCTCGATTGCCGGATTGATGCGTTTGGGGCCGGCCAGTGTGGGCGGTCCGCCGGAGCATCCGGCCAGTAATAAGCCTGCGGCGGCGAGGGTGGCTCCTACTTTCGATTGATCAAAAAGACATCTTTTCCTTGGCAACCAGACACGCGTCTTCGCTCGGGCGCAGTGAGCGCCCAATTCCCCGGTTTTCATGAAATGCCCCCGATAAAGGTTGCAGGCTGCAACCTCGTCTTCAGGTTGAAGTGCGGTTCCGCTTTCTTCAACTGAAGGGAGAATAAAAAACGAAGCGCCGTGGATATGTTGCGGGGATAGCGTGAAGTCTTTGAAACGCCGGCTTGACATTGGTACCGACAAAAAAAGGCCCGGATTGCTGCGGGCGGTTTTGTTGCGCAAAGAGCGATTGGATTTGGAAATCCACGATATCGCCCGCTTGGGCGACAGCATCAATTTCGGAATTATCCGTGTGCCGGAAGGCAAAGAAAAAGGGGCTGCGTGAGCAGCCCCTTTTCCGATTTTTAGGTTTGGCTTGGACTTAGAAGTCCATGCCGCCCATGCCGCCGCCCGGCATCGCCGGAGCAGCCGCGCCACCCTTCTTCGGCAGCTCGGCCACCATCGCTTCGGTGGTGATGAGCAGGCCGGAGACCGACGCCGCGTTCTGGATCGCCGAACGGACCACCTTGGTCGGATCGATGATGCCCTTGGAGAGCATGTTCACATACTCGCCGGACTGGGCGTCGAAGCCGTAGGAGTACTGGTCCTTCTCGAGGATCTTGCCGACGATGACCGAACCGTCTTCACCAGCGTTGCTGGCAATCTGGCGGCACGGAGCCTGGATCGCGCGACGCACGATCTCGACACCGGTCTTCTGGTCGTCGTTCTGGGTGCGGACCTTCTTGAGGGCCTCGGACGCGCGCAGCAGCGCAACGCCGCCGCCCGGAACGATGCCTTCTTCCACCGCGGCGCGGGTCGCGTGCATCGCGTCGTCAACGCGATCCTTGCGCTCCTTCACCTCGACTTCGGTCGCGCCGCCGACGCGGATCACCGCGACGCCGCCAGCGAGCTTGGCGAGACGCTCCTGCAGCTTCTCACGGTCGTAGTCCGAGGTGGTTTCCTCGATCTGCGCCTTGATCTGCGAAACGCGCGCTTCGATGTCGGCCTTCTTGCCGGCGCCGTTGACGATCGTGGTGTTCTCCTTCTCGATCATCACCTTCTTCGAGCGGCCGAGCATCTGCAGGGTCACGCCTTCGAGCTTGATGCCGAGGTCTTCCGAGATCGCCTGGCCGCCGGTCAGGATCGCGATGTCCTGCAGCATGGCCTTGCGGCGGTCGCCGAAGCCCGGAGCCTTCACCGCCGCGACCTTCAGGCCGCCGCGCAGCTTGTTGACCACGAGGGTCGCCAGGGCTTCGCCTTCCACGTCTTCAGCGATGATGACGAGCGGCTTGCCGGTCTGGACGACGGCTTCGAGCAGCGGCAGGAGCTCCTGCAGACCCGACAGCTTCTTTTCGTAGATGAGGATGTAGGGGTCTTCCATCTCGACGCGCATCTTGTCGGCGTTCGTGACGACGTAGGGCGAGATGTAGCCGCGGTCGAACTGCATGCCCTCGACGACGTCGAGCTCGGTCTCGAGGCTCTTGGCCTCTTCCACCGTGATGACGCCTTCGTTGCCGACCTTCTTCATCGCCTCGGCGAGGAAGCTGCCGATTTCGGCGTCGCCGTTGGCCGAGATCGTACCGACCTGGGCGATTTCGTCGTTCGACGTGACTTTCTTAGAGTTCTTCTGCAAATCCGCAACGATCGCGGCGACAGCGAGGTCGACTCCGCGTTTGAGATCCATTGGGTTCA
>JBQCFU010000539.1:0-2381 GCA_051958775.1 Pseudolabrys sp. | reverse complement strand
AGATCGTCAAGCTCGACCTTCTCGACGCCGAGATCAAGCGCACGCTCCGGCGACAGGAACGGATCATAGGCGATCACTTTCATCTTCAGGCCGACGGCGCGATCGGCGACGATCGAACCGATATTGCCGGCGCCGATGATGCCCAGCGTCTTGCCGGTGATCTCGACACCCATGAAGCGGTTCTTTTCCCACTTGCCGGCCTGGGTCGATACGTCGGCCTGCGGAATCTGCCGCGCCAAGGCGAGCATCATGGTGATGGCGTGCTCGGCGGTGGTGATCGAATTGCCGAACGGCGTGTTCATGACGATGATGCCGCGCGCCGTCGCCGCCGGAATATCGACATTGTCAACGCCGATGCCGGCGCGGCCGATCACCTTCAGATGCTTGGCATTGGCAAGGATCTTCGGCGTCACCTTGGTGGCTGAACGGATCGCGAGGCCGTCATAATTGCCGACGATCTCTGCGAGCTTTTCTTTGTCCTTGCCGAGCGCCGGCTGGAAATCGACCTCGATGCCGCGATCCTTGAAGATCTGCACGGCAGCGGGGGAGAGAGCATCGGAAATGAGAACTTTGGGCATAGTCAGGTCCTTGTTGAGGACCGTCATCCTGAGGTGCGAGCGCAGCGAGCCTCGAAGGATGGCGGGCCGTTCATCCGTCGAGGCCGTCGCGTTGCGACGGCGCCTCAGGATGAAGGAGATTGGTAAACGAGTGGATCAAGCCGCTTTCGCGAGCGAGGCCTTGGCGGTGTGGAACGCCCACTCGATCCACGGCATCAGCGCCGCAACATCGGAGGTTTCCACCGTCGAGCCGCACCAGATGCGCAGACCCGGAGGCGCGTCGCGGTAATAGGCGATGTCGAACGCAACGCCTTCCTTCTCGAGCAGCGATGCGACATTCTTGGCGAACGCCGCCTGCCCGTCCTCCGGCAGTGACGTGACAGCCGTATCGGTGAATTTCAGACACACCGATGTGTTCGACTGCGTCTTCGGATCGATCGCAAGATTGGCGATCCACGGCGTCTTGGCGACCCAGTCGCTCACTGCCTTGGCGTTGGCGTCAGCGCGCGCGACCAGCGCCGGATGACCACCGATCGACTTCGCCCAATTCAACGCATCGACGTAATCCTCGACGCACAGCATCGACGGCGTGTTGATGGTTTCGCCGACGAAGATGCCTTCGTTGAGCTTGCCGCCCTTGGTCATGCGGAAGATCTTCGGCAGCGGCCAGGCTGGCTTGTAGGTTTCGAGCCGCTCCACCGCGCGCGGCGACAGGATCAGCATGCCGTGCGCACCCTCGCCGCCCAGCACCTTCTGCCACGAGAAGGTCACCACATCGAGCTTGGTGAAATCCATGCGCTGCGCGAACGCCGCCGATGTGGCGTCGCAGATGGTCAGGCCCTGACGCTTGTCGGAAATCCAGTCGGCGTTGGGCACGCGCACGCCCGAGGTCGTGCCGTTCCAGGTGAAGATGATGTCGGTGTTCTGATCGACCTTGGCGAGTTCGGGCAGCGCGCCGTACGGCGCCTTGACCACGGTGACATCCTTGAGCTTGAGTTGCTTCTCGACGTCGGTGATCCAGCCTTCGCCGAACGATTCCCACGACAGCATGGTCACCGGGCGCGCACCGAGCAGCGACCACAGGGCCATTTCCACGGCACCGGTGTCGGACGCCGGCACGATGCCGATGCGGTAATCCGCCGGCACACCAAGAATTTCGCGAGTGAGGTCGATCGCCTGCTTCAGGCGCGCCTTGCCGATCTTCGAGCGATGCGAGCGCCCGACAACAGCATCAACGAGTTTTTGGAGGGTCCAGCCGGGGCGCTTGGCACAGGGGCCGGAGGAAAAATGCGGGTTTGCCGGCCGCACGCCGGGCTTCGTCGCAGTCATGGCCTATCCTTCCAGATAGATAGCCTCCCGTTGGGGGGAGGTGTCCCACGGGCGGAGATAGTGGAAGGTGGCCTGACCGTCAACTCACATTTCGGCGGAGACGGTCTGACTGATCAGAATTTCATACCGACGCCGACACGGCCGGTCTGCAGATTCATCTTGATGCCGTTCACCGGTGCGAACTGCACGAACTCGTATTCGGCACGCAGGAACACATTCGGGAAGATCATCGTATCGAGACCGGCACCCGCAACGAGGCCATAGGCGATGGTACTGCGGGCGTCGGTCTGCGTCAGCGTGCGAAACGGAATCGCCGGTAGCACACCGTTCACATCGACAGCCGAAATACCGACGCTGGCGGACCGCGACACATCAACGCGAGCTGCGGCGGCGCCGAGAATGGCATATGGCAGGAACTGCCCGAACGAATAACCAAGACGCGCCCGCACCGTCGCGAAGTCCTTCACCGTGAGCTGTGCCCGCGAATCCAGACCG
>JBQCFU010000538.1:0-3008 GCA_051958775.1 Pseudolabrys sp. | reverse complement strand
GTTCATGGACTACGCGATGCCGCGCGCGAAGATCATGCCGTATATCCAGGTGGCGGCGAACGAAGTGCCGACGCAGAAGAACCCACTCGGCGTCAAGGGCGCAGGCGAAGCCGGCACCGTCGGCTCGCTGGTCGGCGTGATGAATGCCGCGCTCGATGCGCTGCGCCCGGCGGGCGTCACGCAGATCGACATGCCGCTGACCCCGGCCCGTATCTGGCAGGCGCTGCAGGACGCGCAACAGAAGAAGTAGGCCGCGTCTAAAACACCGCGCCGCGCGCGGACACCGGCCACACCGTCTCGACCACCGGCGACGCGCCGTGCAAACCGCGCACGCCGATGAGCCAGTCATGCAGGTTCACGGTGGGATCGCAGTGCGCGGGCACCAGTAAAATCTTCTCGCCGAGTTGCGGCAGCGGCGGACCATCGGAGGTCAGTACGCCGTGCTCGTCGCTCGGGCGGCTGTAGCTGATGCCCGGACGCCGATAGGGCTCCGGCATCCCGGAATCGATCGGCAGCGTCTTGTGGCCGGCATCGACCACCGCACGCGTATCGTTCGGGCGGCTCATCACCGTGGCAAGCACGAACAGCGCATTCTCGAAGGTGTCGAACGGCGTGCCGTCGGCTTTCTTGTTGCGGCCGTAGTCGACATCCATGAACACATAGGAGCCGGCCTGCAGTTCATTGAACACGCCGCTCGCCGCTTCCAGTTCGAAGGTGCCGGTACCGGCGCCGCCGACGATGTCACACCGCAAGCCGTTCTCCGCCAGCAGCGCCACCGTCTCGCGCGTCTTCGCCACCGTTTGCGCGATCGCTGCCTGCCGCTCGGCATAAGTGCGCTTGTGCTGCGCCGAGCCGTGATAGGCTTGCAGGCCGCCGAACCGCAGCGCGTTGGAGCGCGCGATCTCCTGCGCCAGCCGCAGTGCCGGTGCGCCGGGCTGAACGCCGCAGCGATTGCCGCCGACATCGATCTCCACCAGCACCGAGAGCGTCACATCCGCGCGCTCCGCCGCCGCCGCCAGTTCACGGGCCACGCCGGCATCGTCGACGCAGACGGCGATGCGCGCCTGCTTCGCCAGAGCGACCAGCCGCTCGATCTTGCGCGCGCCGACCACTTCGTTGGACACAAGTACGTCACCGATGCCGTCACGCACCAGGATTTCGGCTTCCGAAACCTTCTGGCAGCAGACCCCGACCGCGCCGAGCGCGATCTGTTGTTGCGCGATGATGCTGCATTTGTGGGTCTTGGCATGCGGCCGCAGCCGCACGCCGGTGCGCGCCACGGCATCCGCCATGCGCTTCAGATTACGTTCAAAGGCGTCGAGGTCGACGATCAGCGCCGGCGTATCGACCTCGCTGAACGCCATGCCCGGCTTGGCCGCAGGTTCGGTCGTCATAACGCACTCGCCGGGATCATGCCCGCTATCCCTCGCGCCGGATCGCGCTTTCGTGCCAGCGCCGCAGGATCATATGCGACACGAAGGTGAGAACCAGGAAGATGACGATGCCGGTGCCGGTGATCAACAGCAAGGCCGCGAACATGCGCGGAATCTGCAGCGTGTAGCTCGATTCCAAGATGCGGAACGCCAGCCCTGAGGAAACACCGCCGGTGCCGGCGACGAATTCCGCCACCACCGCCCCGATCAGCGCGAGACCACCGCTGATGCGCAGGCCGCCGAGGAAAAACGGCAGCGCGCTCGGCAGCCGCACGTTCCAGAACACCTGCCGCCGCGATGCTCCATAGAGCTGCATCAGCGACAAGAGGTTGTGGTCGGTGCTGTTCAACCCGAGCGTGGTGTTCGAGACGATCGGGAAGAACGCGACGATCCAGGCGCAGATCAGGAGCGCCGCACGGATATCCTTGACCCAGATGATGATCAGCGGCGCGATCGCGACAATCGGCGACACCTGCAGGATCACCGCATAGGGAAACAGGCAGTTCTCGATCCATTTCGACTGCGCGAACAGCACCGACAGCGCGACCCCGGCGACGGTCGCGGCGATCAGCGCCGACAGGGTGATGCTCACCGTCACCAGCAGCGAGGGATAGAGCGAGCCCCAGTCCTTGATCAGCGTTTCGCCGACCAGCACCGGCCCCGGCAGGATGTAGAACGGGATCTGGTTGACCCGGACCACAACCTCCCACAGCAACAGCACGAACAGGCCGAACAGAACGGGCGGCACGACCCGCGTCAGGATCACGCGCGGCAGCGATGTCGGCGGAAGGACGATCGGCTCGTCGTGGCTTTCGGCGCGCGCGCTCATGATGTCATCGCCTGTTCGAGATAGGTCGAGGCCGTGCGGCAATAGTCGTTGTAGACGACCGACGTGCGGTATTCCTCGGTGCGCGGATAGCCGGCATCGACGGCCATGTCGGCGTGCACCCGGCCGGGCCGCGCGCACATCACGACGATGCGATTCGACAGATAGACCGATTCATAGACGCTGTGGGTGACGAACACGACGGTCCATTGCTGCTCGGCCCAGAGCCGCAGCAGATCGTCGTTGAGCCGGAACCGGGTGATCTCGTCGAGCGCCGCGAACGGCTCGTCCATCAGCAGGATCTTCGGCTGCGCCACCAGCGCACGGGCGATAGAGACGCGCATCTTCATGCCGCCCGACAATTCGCGCGGATAGGAATCGGCGAAGCCGGAGAGGCCGACCTGCTCGATCGCCTGATTGACGCGATCGCGCGCTTCGGATTTCGACATGCCGCGCAGCTTCAGCGGCAAATAGACATTCTTGAACACTGTCGCCCACGGCATCAGCGTCGGCTCCTGAAACACGAAGCCGATGTCGGTCTTCTGCGCCAGCGGATTGCGGCCGTCCTGCCAGGTGATGGTCCCCTGGGTCAGTTCGCCCAGGCCCGCGATCAGTCGCAGCACCGTGCTCTTGCCGCAGCCGGAAGGTCCGAGCAGGCTGATGAATTCGCCCTGATGAATGGTCAGATCGACATTCTTCAGAGCGACCACGCCAGTCGAGTAAGCCTTGCTGACGCCTTTCAGCGTCAG
>JBQCFU010000537.1:0-3089 GCA_051958775.1 Pseudolabrys sp. | reverse complement strand
TGGATGCAGCGCGTCATGATCGTCTTCACCAGCGGGCCGATATACTTGTCCTCGACCGCGCGCTTGTTCTCGGCGTAGCGGCTGGAATCGACGCCATAGGCCATCGCCTGGTCTTGCAGATCGCATTCGCCGCCCTGATCGCAGATCGGGCAATCCAGCGGATGGTTGATCAGCAGGAATTCCATCACGCCTTCGCGCGCCTTCTTCACCATCGGCGAGCGCGTGAACATTTCCGGCGGTTCGCCGTTCGGTCCGGGCCGCAGGTCGCGCACATTCTGCGCGCAGGACGCGACCGGCTTCGGCGGTCCGCCCTTCACCTCGATCAGGCACATGCGGCAATTGCCGGCGATCGACAGCCGCTCGTGGAAGCAGAAGCGCGGGATTTCCGCGCCGGCGGCTTCGCACGCCTGCAGCAATGTGTACTCCGGCGGGACGTCGAGTTCCTGGCCGTCGATGATGACCTTGGTCATGCCCTACTCCGCCGCCTCGGCCGGCATCCGCTCCGGTGCGCGATGGTTGTCTGCGCGCGCCGCGTATTCGTCGATGCGCCGTTCGATTTCAGGCCGGAAATGCCGGATCAGGCCCTGGATCGGCCAGGCCGCGGCATCGCCGAGCGCGCAGATCGTGTGGCCTTCGACCTGCGTCGTCACTTCGAGCAGCATGCCGATCTCGCGCTTCTGCGCGCGACCTTCCGACATGCGTGTCATCACCCGCCACATCCAGCCGGTGCCCTCGCGGCACGGCGTGCACTGACCGCAGCTCTCATGCTTGTAGAAATAAGCAAGCCGCGTGATCGCCCGCACGATGTCGGTCGATTTGTCCATCACGATCACGGCGGCCGTGCCGAGACCGGACTTCAGATTCCGCAGCGTGTCGAAGTCCATGTACAGGTCGTTGCCGCACTGCGAGGCCGGCAACAGCGGCACCGACGATCCACCCGGGATCACCGCGAGCAGATTGTCCCAACCGCCGCGGATGCCGCCGCAATGCTTGTCGATCAGTTCCGGGAACGGAATGCCCATCGCTTCTTCGACGTTGCACGGCTTGTTCACGTGACCGGAGATGCAGAACAGCTTGGTGCCGGTGTTGTTCGGCCGGCCGATGCCTGCGAACCATGCCGCGCCGCGCCGGCAGATGTCGCCGGCGACCGCGATCGATTCCACGTTGTTCACCGTGGTCGGGCAGCCATACAGACCGACATTGGCCGGGAACGGCGGCTTCAGCCGCGGCATGCCCTTCTTGCCTTCGAGGCTCTCGAGCATCGCGGTTTCTTCGCCGCAGATGTAAGCGCCGGCGCCGTGATGCACGACAACGTCGAAGTCGTAGCCGTTGACGTTGTTCTTGCCGATCAGCTTCGCTTCATAAGCCTGATCGACCGCCGCCTGCAGCCGCTCGCGCTCATGGATGAACTCGCCGCGCACATAGATGTAAGCGGCAACCGCGCCCATGGCGTAGCCGGCGATCAGGCAGCCTTCGACCAGCAGATGCGGATCGTGCCGCATGATCTCGCGGTCTTTGCAGGTGCCGGGTTCGGACTCGTCGGCGTTGACGACGAGATAGCTCGGACGGCCGTCCTTGGATTCCTTCGGCATGAAGGACCACTTCAGGCCGGTCGGGAAGCCCGCGCCGCCGCGGCCGCGCAGACCCGAGGCTTTCACCTCGTTGATGATCCAGTCGCGGCCCTTTTCGAGAATGCCCTTGGTACCGTCCCAGGCGCCACGCGCACGCGCGCCTTCCAGGCCCCAATCGTGCAGGCCGTAGAGATTGCGGAAGATGCGATCCTTATCAGCGAGCATGGTCAGCGCGCCTTTGGTTTGGTCTTGTCAGCATTGGGGGGCTTCGGCGCCGGCGCTTCGCGATCGCTGGCGGCCTTGGTCGGCTTCTTCGCGTCGGCATCGGCGACAGCGGTTTGCGTACCGCCCGCCGACTTCGCACCCGATTTGCCGTTCGTCTGATAAAGCGACGGATCGGTCAGCGTGGTCGGGCCGCCGGCCGGCGCGGAATACTGCCGGTCGATCTGCGGGCCGACCATCACGGGGCGTCCGGCGGCGAGATCATCGAGCAGCTTGTTGAAGTTCTCGGTGTTGAGATCTTCGTAGAAATCGTCGTTGATCTGCACCATCGGCGCGTTCACGCAGGCACCGAGGCATTCCACTTCGAGCCACGAAAACGTGCCGTCCTTGGTGACATGGCCCGGCTCGCCGATCCGGTCGCGGCACACGCGCTTCAAGTCTTCCGCGCCGCGCAGCATGCACGGCGTGGTGCCGCAGAGCTGCACGTAGTAGCGGCCGACCGGCTCGAGATTGAACATCGTGTAGAAGGTCGCGACTTCGAGCGCGCGGATATGCGGCATCGCCAGGAAGTCGGCGATGTAGCGGATCGCCACTTCCGGGAGCCATCCGCCGGCCTGCTTCTGCGCCCGCCATAACAGCGGAATGATCGCCGAGGCCTGACGGCCGGCCGGATATTTCTCCACCTGCTTGTTCGCCCAGGCGAGATTGTCCGCGCTGAACGCGAACTCCTTCGGCTGAACCTCTGCCGGCGCGAGACGACGCACACTCATCGGTCGACCTCTCCGAACACGATGTCGAGCGAGCCGAGCACCGCCGAGACGTCAGCCAGCATGTGCCCGCGGCACATGAAGTCCATCGCCTGCAGATGCGCAAAACCGGGCGCACGAATCTTGCACTTGTAGGGTTTGTTGGTGCCGTCGGCGACCAGATAGACGCCGAACTCGCCCTTCGGCGCTTCGACGGCGGCATAGACCTCGCCGGCCGGCACGTGGAAGCCTTCGGTGTAGAGCTTGAAGTGATGGATCAGTGCTTCCATCGTCTTCTTCATCTCGCCGCGGCGCGGTGGCACGATCTTTCGATCGTTTGCGTGCACCGACCCCTGCCCGTCCGCCGCGCGCAGCGCCGTAATGCACTGCCGCATGATGCGGACCGACTGGCGCATCTCTTCCATACGGATGCAATAGCGGTCGTAGCAGTCGCCGTTACGGCCGACCGGGATATCGAAGTCGAGTTCCGCATAGCATTCGTAGGGCTGCGAGCGGCGGATGTCCCACGGGATGCCCGAAGCGCGGATCA
>JBQCFU010000536.1:0-5253 GCA_051958775.1 Pseudolabrys sp. | reverse complement strand
ATAGAGAATGAGCACCAGAACGGTGATCATGTAGTCGTTGGCGAGAAACGGCGCGGCCAGCAGCACCGCCAGCAGCAGCACCAGCAGCACAGCACCGCGTTTCGACAGTTCGGAGAACAGGCCGGTCATCGCTGCCGCTTCCCCATGATGCCTTGCGGCCGCAGCAGCAACACCAGCACCAGCGCGGCGACAGCGAACATGCTCTTGGCCGATGGCGTGAAGAACAGTCCCGCCAGCGCTTCGGTCAAGCCGATCAGTACGCCGCCGAGCAGCGCGCCCGGCATCGAGCCGAGACCTCCGATGATGACGATGACGAAGGCCTGCAGCGTATAGGCCGGCCCCAGCGCCGGCGTGACGTCGGTGACCAGCACCAGCACCGCGCCGGCGGCGCCGACGCAGGCCGAGCCGATGCCGAAGGTCAGCGCATAGAGCCGCTTGACGTCGAGGCCGACCACCAGCGCGCCGGTGTAGTTGTCGGCGCAGGCCCGGATCGCCTGCCCGATCAGCGTGAAGCGGAAGAACGCGAACAGCACGAGCGCCACCAGCACCGCCGCGAGCGCGGCATAGGCCTTGGTCGCGTCGATGATCAGCGTGCCGACCTCAAAGGAATCGAACGAATAGTCGGTCTGCACGCCGCGCGCATCCGGCCCGAAGATCATCAGCAGCACGTTGACGAGGATGATCGCCACCGCCACCAGCAGGATGAACTGCGTATGCTCCGGCTGGTTGACGAAGTCGTTGATCTGGCCGGCCTGCATCATGTAGCCGAGCGCGAACAGCAGCGCCGCGATCGGGATGAGCGACAGCAGCGGATCGATGCCGAAGGCGGAGAAGGCGCTGAAGGCGAGGAACATCGCCACGGTCATCATCTCGCCATGGGCGAAGTTGACGACGCGGATCACGCCAAAGATGACGGACAGGCCGAGCGCCATCAGCCCGTAGACGAGCCCGGTGAGGATGCCGCCGACGGCAACGTTCAGGATGAGGTCGATCGGCGGCATCGGTGATCGGCTGACAACTGAAAGTCGCGATGATTGCGGGAGGGTTTCCCTCCCCCTGAAAGGGGGAGGGTCAGGGAGGGGGTCAAATTCGTCATAACGGTTTAACGCTCCCCTCCCGGCGCGCTTCGCTTGCCGGCCTCCCCCTTTCAGGGGAAGGCAAGGAAGGCAGCGATCGTCAGCCGCGCTTGCTCCAGCCCGGCATCGGGAACACGACGTTGCCGGCCGAAGCTTCCTTCGGCAGCACGACGGTCGGAACGCCCTTCTTGTTCTGCAGCACCGCCGAACCGATGGTGTTGCACTGGCCCTTCTCGTCGAACTCGATCGGGCCGCCGACCATGACCCGCTTCTCGATCTTGGTCTTGCGGATCGCGTCCGCCAGCGCCTTGCCGTCCGTCGAGCCGGCACGCTTGTGCGCATCGGCGCAGATCATCAGCGCTTCGAAGCTGAAACCGATGTTGAAGATGTGGCCGGGCAGCTTGTCCTTCGGGAAGACCTTCTTGAATTCCTTCTCGATCTGCGCCGTCAGCTCCGCCTTCGGGTTGGCCCACGGAATGACGGTGATGATCTCGTCGCTATACTTGCCCATGGTGTCGAGGAACTGCTGCTCGTAAAGGCCGGGCGCGCCGGGGCTCATGATGCCCATCGGCTCCCAGCGCTGCTTGACCATCTCGCGCACCAGGATGATCGCGTCGTTGAGGCGCGTCACGGTCATCAGCAATTCGGCACCGGTCGCCTTCGCCTTGGCGACCTCGACCGAGAGGTCCTTCGCCGCCGGGTCATAGGCGATCGAGTCGAGCAGCTTGAACGGCAGATTCATCTTCGGGAAGATCGCGTCGATCGCCTTCTTGTTGGCCTGACCGAACGTGTCGTTGATGTGCATCAGCACCGCGGTCTTCGGCGTCTTGCCGGTCGCGGCGAACACTTCCGGGAACAGCCCGAAGCCGCGCGAAATGAGCTGTGGCGCCGTCTGGAAGTTGCGGAACGTGTACTTGTAGCCCTGCTCGGTGATCTGCGGGGCGGCCGCGATGTTGATGACGAAGGGAACGCCCTTCTGCTCCGCCACCTGGGCGATCGCCGCGGCGGCGCCGGAGTCGAACGGCCCCATCAGCATATGCATGCCGTCGGCGATCAGCCGCTCGGCACGGGAGCGGGCAACCTCGGCATTGGTTTCGAAATCGACGGTGGTGATCTCGATCGGCTGGTTGTAGCCGAGTTGCTTCAGCAGCGCCGGCGCGATGTCGACGCCGCGCTTGCAGGACTGGCCGACGCCGGCCTGGACGCCGGACAGCGGCAGGATCACGCCGATCTTCAGCGGGCCGCCCTGGGCGCGCACGATCGCCGGCGCAGCGAGAACCGAGCCGGCCGCCGCGGCGCCTGCCAGCAGCTGGCGGCGCGAGACGGCGGACGACATGAGGTTGATCTTGGTCATGAAAACTTCCTCCCCCGAGGGTTGCCGGCCGCGTTCGGCCGGGCGTTTCTATCGGATAACCGCTATTGTTTTTTGCGCAAGAGCGGGTTGCAATAGCAGCGGCGGCAGCCGGTGACCGGCCGCCTTTGTTCTGTCTATTGTTGATGACGACAACTGTCGTCGTCAACAACAATATCGGCTAGTATGCTGCGGCCAAGAGGCAGCGAGATGCCGATGCGACAGGACAAGGCGGACGAGAGCGCGACAGGAATGGCAAGCCGCAAACAGGACGCCAACGGGCAAAATGCTGGCGGGCAAAGCGCCGCTGGACTAGCCCCGGCCGGGCAGGACGCACGCACCGCCCGCCGCCGGCCGATCGATCTCGCCGCGCTCAACGATCATCTCGGCTATTCGATCCGCCGCCTGCAAATCTGGATCTTCCAGGACTTCATCCGTTCGCTCGCCGAGGTCGACATCCGGCCGGCGCAGTATTCGGTGCTGGTGGTGATCGGCGCCAATGCCGGCCTGTCGCAGGCTGACCTCGCCGAAGCGCTCGGCATCGAACGGGCACGCATGGTACATCTGCTCGATCGGCTGGAGCAGCGCGAACTGATCGAACGCCAGCCGTCGAACACCGACCGGCGCAGCCACGCGCTGCATCTCACAAAAGAAGGCCAGCGGCTGCTCCGCCGCGCCAAGGCACTCGCCGCCTCGCACGAGGAGCGGCTCTCCGGCATGCTCGGCGAAACCGAGCGGCTCAATCTGCTCGACCTGATGCGGCGGACGGCGCTGCCGTCAGCCTGACGCCAGCACCCGCTCCGCCGCGGCGGCCAGCGCCAGCAGCCGACGATCCTGATCATGCCGCGCCACCAGCATCAGCCCGGTCGGCAGCGGCGAGCCCGGCATCGGCAGCGAGATCGCGCACAGCCCGAAGAAATTGACGATCGAGGTGTTGCGCAGCAGCAGCGCGTTCTTGCGCGCGAAGCCTTCGTCGCTCGCCACCTCGTCCATGGTCGGCGCGACGATCGGCACCGTCGGCATGGCGATCAGATCGAAGCCGTCGAGTCGTGCGGCCATCATGCGGATCAACTGCTGCCGCTCGGCCAGCATCCACGCATAATCGTTTTCGGTGATATTGCCGCCCCGCTCGATCCGCTTGCCGATCTTCGGATCGATATCCGCGAGACGCCGCTGCAGCCGGTTGCGGTGCAGTTGATAAGCCTCGAACGGCACGATGCCGCCGCGGCCGTTGACATCGGCCATCGCGTCGAGCGGATTCAGCGTCTCATCGCTGAGCACCGCGCCCGCCGCCGACAAACGCTTGCATGCCTGTTCGAAGGCAAGCGCGACGGCGCCATCCATCGCCTTCAACGGTAGCCCCTGCGCCACGCCGACCTTCACACCGGCCAGCGAAACCTGCGGCAGCGGGACGGCCTTCTCGCCGGCCATCACCGCGTCGGCATCAGCGCAGCGCTGAACCGTGGTCGCGAGCGGACCGATGGAATCCAGCGTCGAGGACAGCGGAAACACGCCGTCGGTCGGCACCCGCGGCTTGCTCGGCTTGAAGCCGACGATGCCGGTGAGGGCGGCGGGAATCCGCGTCGAGCCGCCGGTATCGCTGCCGATCGAAATCTCGCACATGCCGTCTGCTGCTGCGACCGCAGCACCCGACGACGAGCCGCCCGGCACGCGATGGCGGTCGGCGGGAATGCCTGGCGTGCCGTAATGCGGATTCTCGCCAACGCCGGAGAAGGCGAATTCGGTCATATTGGTCTTGGCGACGATCACCGCGCCGGCGGCGCGCAGCCGCTCGACCACCGGCGCATCGCGTTCGGCAGGTTCGCCTTCTTCTTCGAGAATGCGCGAACCGGCACGCGTCACCTCTCCGGCAACATCGAACAGATCCTTGATGCTGACGATCGCGCCGTCGAGTGGACCGAGTGATTGCCCGGCGGCGGCACGTGCATCGGCGGCGGCAGCCTCGCGGTGCGCGCTGTCGCGATAAATGGTGAGGCAGGCGAAGTGGCCCTGCCCGGCGGGATCGTCGATACGAGCGAGAGCTTGCGTGAGGCGGTCGCGTGCGGAAGTCTTTGTCGTCATGCAACCTGCATACAGCAAGCAGGGAACGAACGACAGAGGCCGGGCGTTAATACGACTACATAGTTGCAATCCTGGGAGGATGCAGTGAAAGCGCATTTAATGGCAGCAGCCGTTGCGGCTGTTTTAGCGATGCCGACCATGATGCCGACAAGCGCGTCGGCACAGGGTGCGGCGGTTGGCGGCGCAATTGTCGGCGCCGGTACAGGTGCGGTGATCGGTGGTGCAGTGGGCGGCGGTAACGGCGCAGCTGCAGGCGCGGTCATCGGTGGCGTCACCGGCGCAGCGGTCGGCGCGAATGCGGAAACGCGACATCGTCGTGTGTACCGCGAGCGTCGCGCCTATTATCGCGAGCGCGTCTGCTTCCGCGACGACTGGGGCCGCCGGCATTGCCGCTGGCGCTAGGTTGACCGGCAAGTCGAAAGACCAAGTCGAAAGACCAGGTCGCGCGATCAAGCACGAAAAAGGGATGCGTCTGCGCATCCCTTTTTGTTGGCTCTTTGAATTGAGGGTCGAGACGACTCAGCCCTTCGGAATCTCGAACAATTCGTCGACAGTCAGCCGCCGCGGAATGAGCTGCTGCTGCACGGCGTAATTGATCAGCATGTCGAGGCATGGCCGGTTGGCATCGATGCCGAACGGCGTCTTGTCGATGCCGTCCTTGCCTGCTGGGCCAGCAGCTTTATTGCCGGCCTCCAGCAGCTTGTAGAGCGCCGCGACGCGTTCCGGTTCGCGTCGCGCCAGTTC
>JBQCFU010000535.1:0-5144 GCA_051958775.1 Pseudolabrys sp. | reverse complement strand
GTGCGCGCAGGCGTACGCGCTCGCCGAACGAGCGCTCCACGTCGGTCGGCGGGCGGATGTGCACCTGGCCGGTCGAGCCGTCGACAATGATCGCGTCGCCCGGATCGACCTGACCGGTGGCGTTTTCGATCTCGCCGACCGTCGGGATTCCCATCGCGCGCGCGACGATGGTGACGTGCGAGGTCGGGCCGCCTTCTTCGAGAATGAGACCGCGCAGCCGCTTGCGGTCGTAGTCGAGCAGCGCTGCCGGACCCATCGAGCGCGCGACGAGGATGGCGTTTTCCGGCAGTTGCTCACGCGTCGGTGCGTGGTCCTGGCCGACCAGGCCGCGCAGCAACCGGTTGGCGAGATCGTCGAGATCGTGCAGCCGGTCACGGATATACGGGTCGGTCTGGCGCAGCAGGCGTGCGCGGGTGTCGGACTGCACGCGCTCCACCGCCGCTTCGGCGGTGAGGCCGGTGCCGACCGCTTCGCGCATCTTGTGCAGCCAGCCCTGGTCGTAGCCGAACATGCGATAGGCTTCGAGCACGTCGCGATGCTCGCCGCCGTCGGCAAGATCGCCATGCTCGACCATGCGATCGAGCTCGGCGCGCAGATTGGTGATCGCCGTGTCGAGTCGCTTCTGCTCGGTGACGATGTCATCGGCGATGAAGTTCTTGATGATGACGCGCGGCTCGTGAAGCACGACGTGCCCCAGCGCGATGCCGTCGGCGAGCGCCGTGCCGTTCAGCATCAGCGGCCGCCGTGCCGCCGGTTCGGCGCCGGGCTTGGCCAGCGTCGCCAGCTCGCCCGAGGCGATCATCTCCGCCAGCACCATGGCGGTGGTCTGCAGTGCTTCTTCTTCTTCCTCGGTGTACGTGCGTCGTGCACGGTTCTGCACGACGAGCACACCGAGCGTGTTGCCGGCGCGCAGGATCGGCACGCCGAGGAACGACTGGTAGATTTCTTCGCCGGTTTCCGGGCGATAGGAGAACGCCGGATGGCGATTCGCCTCGGACAGATTGATGGCCGTCGCCTTGCTGGCGACGAGGCCGACGAGGCCTTCGTCGGCACGCAGCACCGTCTGGTGCACGGCGTCCGGGTTGAGGCCTTCGGTGGCGTACAGCTCAAGCGTGCCGTCGACGCGCAACACGTAGACGGAGCAAACCTCCGCCACCATGTTCGCGGCAATCAGCACGACAATCTTGTTCAGGCGGTCCTGCGCGCTGACCTGCTCCGCCATGACTTCGCGAAGCCGGCGCAGCAATACGCGCGGGCCGCCGAGCGCACCACGCATGATCGGGTCCATCAGGGCTTACTGGAGGCTATAGCCAATGGGCCATGCAAGCCGCAAGCCAAGGGAGCATCAAGTCGGCATAACCATGATGTTCTTTGGAATCGCTCAGGTTTTGCCGGTTGGCGGTGCGTAGAACCGGGCTAGGGCGGCCTTCTCCCGGCCCGGGCCGGCGATGTCGGCGGTGAGGGCGTCATAGAGTCGGGCAATGCCCCGGAACATCTCCTGCTCCGGACGGCCGGCGACGAAGTCGGCAACCTCATCGAACTCGGCGACGAATCGGTAGGCCTTGGGAAACATGTCCGGGACGGTGCGATTGAGCTGGTTCAGCATGGGGGCTTGGCTCAAGGCCAGTTCGGCATGGAAAGCCTCGGCGACGCCGTGGCGCTCGGCGGCCAGCGCCAGCGCCGAACCAAGGGCGGTCAGTCCCTTGTTGAAAGCGCCGTAGCACATCTTCAGGGCGGCGGCGTCGCCGATCGCCCCGCCGAGGTCGCGCACCGACAGGCCGTGGGCATTGAGCGCCATGATCGCTGCGCTATGCGGGCCTGCGACATAGAAACGGGTATTGTCGCTGCCGGGCTTCGGCGGCGGGCCGACGATGCCGGCGTCCACATAGGCGCAGCCGGTGGCGGCGATGATGTCGCCGACCTGTTGCTTGGTCTCGGGATTGAGCGCGTTGCAGTCGGCATAGACCGGCTTCTTCGCCGCGGCCGTGAGGGCTGGGGACAGTTCGCGCGCCAATGCTTCGGCCTGGCCGGGCGGCACGATGGACAGGACGATATCGGCCGCGGCGATCTCCGCCGGGGACGCGTCACGCATCTTCGCCTGCGCCGCGCGCTTTTGTGACGCCTCGCTGCGACCCTTGAGCAGCGTGAGTACGGTGACGCCGTTCTCGGTGAGGCGCCCGCCGACGCCGGCCCCCATGGCCCCGGAAGCGATGACAGCGACAGTCGGTGACATGGCGAAAATTCCTTGCGGTTACGCGTTGGCCGACAGAGTAGCGGCAGACGGCGTCTTGATGAAATCGATGAAGGCACGCAGTGGCGCCGGGACCAGACGCCGGCCGGGATAGTAGAGAAACGGGCCAGGAAACGGCTGCCACCAGTCCTGCAACACAGGCATGAGCGTGCCGCGCGCGAAATGCGGCCGCAGCCACTCTTCGAACAGCAGGATGATGCCCGTGCCGGCCATGGCCGCCTCAATGGCGAGATCGGTGGCGGCGCCGACGCTCACCAGGAGCGGCCCGGAGGGGTCGACGCGGACGATTTCGCCAGCGCGCTCGAATTCCCACGTCGTCATCGCGCCGGAGGAGAATTGTCCGCGCAGACAGGCATGGTTGAGCAGATCACGCGGATGCTGCGGCTGCCCGTGTTTGGCGAGATAGGCAGGCGAGGCAGCGGCAGCGAAACGCTGCGTGCGCGGGCCGATCGGCACCGCGATCATGTCCTGCTCTAGTCGTTCGCCGTAGCGGATGCCGGCGTCGCAACCGGCGGCGAGCACATCGACGAAGCTATCCTCGGCGATCACTTCGAGCTTGATGTCCGGATAGGCGGCGAGGAACGGCGGCACGATCGCCGGCAGGATCAGCCGCGCCACCACGACCGGCACATTGAGCCGCAGGGTTCCGGTCGGGCGGTCCCGGAACTGGTTGACCACGTCGATCGCCGCCTCGACCTCGCTCAGCGCGGGCGACAAACGTTCGAGGAGCCGTTGCCCGGCCTCGGTCGGCGTGACGCTGCGGGTAGTACGGTTGAGGAGCCGTACTCCGAGCTGGGTTTCCAGCCGTCGCACCGCCTCGCTGAGCGCGGATGGGCTCGCGCCGCTCCGCCGCGCGCCGTCGCGGAAACCGCCCGCACGAGCGACCGCGATAAAGGCATTCAGATCGGCGAGGTCAGCCTTCATTGTTCGAAAATCCGCACAGGGTATCCCGATTGTGCCGGATTATCGGACGATTGAGCAACCGCTAGATCGAGAGCCTGCCAGACAGGAGATCCCGATTATGAGCAAAGCAAACCTCAACAACGCCGGCACCTTCACACTCGGCACCCGCACGGTGACCCGGCTCGGCTACGGCGCCATGCAGCTTGCCGGACCGCATGTGTTCGGCCCGCCGAAAAATCGCGCGGCGGCCGTCGCCGTTCTCCGTG
The DNA here is from genome assembly GCA_051958775.1 of Pseudolabrys sp. Taxonomy (GTDB): domain Bacteria; phylum Pseudomonadota; class Alphaproteobacteria; order Rhizobiales; family Xanthobacteraceae; genus Pseudolabrys. The sequence goes on along the minus strand of JBQCFU010000535.1, from coordinate 1,724 downwards.
AGGCGGTGGCGCGCGGCGTCAATCACATCGACACCAGCGATTTCTACGGGCCGCATGTGGTCAATGAGATCATCCGCGAGGCGCTGCATCCCTATCCGGACGATCTCGTCATCGTCACCAAAGTCGGTGCACGACGCGGCGATGATGCGTCATGGCTGCCGGCGTTCTCGCGCGAGGCACTGACGCAGGCGGTGCACGACAATCTGCGCCATCTCGGTGTCGACGCGATGGACGTGGTCAATCTGCGCAGCATGATTGATCCGTTCGGTCCTGCCGAAGGGTCGCTGGAAGAGCCACTGACCGTGCTTGCCGATCTGCAGCGGCAGGGCCTGATCAAGCACATCGGCCTGAGCAACGTGACGGCAAAACAGGTGGCGGACGGCCGCAACATTTGCCCGATTGTCTGCGTGCAGAACCACTACAACGTCGTGCATCGCACAGACGATGCGCTGATCGATGCGCTCGCCCGTGAAGGCACGGCTTATGTGCCGTTCTTCCCGCTGGGCGGTTTCACGCCGCTGCAATCGCAGACGTTGTCGGATGTGGCGGAGCGGCTCGGCAAAACGCCGATGCAGGTGGCACTCGCGTGGCTGCTGCAGCGGTCGCCGAACATCCTGCTGATTCCCGGCACGTCGTCGCTCAATCATCTTCGCGAAAATCTGGCGGCGGCTGAACTCACGTTGCCGGCAGATGCGCGCAAGGCGCTCGATGCCATGGCCGGTGCGCCGGCCGACTGGAGCAAAGCGATCTAGGGCGGTTTCGGGCGGCGTGAAGCCGGTCTCGCGCGAAAAGAACTGCGACGAATTCCAGCTGATTGGACAAACAAAAACCGGGCCGAAAACGGCCCGGTTTCATGCATTCAAAGTCGATCGCGCTTACGCGTTGTCGAGACCGTAGAGCGAGTGCAGCGTGCGCACCGCGAGTTCGGTGTAAGCAGCGTCGATCAGCACCGAGAACTTGATCTCGGAGGTGGTGATGGCGCGGATGTTGATGCTCTTTTCCGACAGCGCGCCGAAAGCCTTGGCGGCAACGCCCGCGTGGCTGCGCATGCCGATGCCGATCACCGACACCTTGGACACGTCGGTGGCGCCGTCGATACGATCGAAGCCGATCTTGCCCTTCGCCTTCTCGATGGTGGCGCGGGCGCGTTCGTAGTCGGCAGCCGGCACCGTGAAGGTGAGGTCGGTGGTCTTGCCGTCGGCCGACACGTTCTGAACGATCATGTCGACATTGATGTTGTTCTCCGCCAGCGGTCCGAAGATCGCCGCCGCCACGCCGGGCTTGTCCTCGACACGGCGGATCGAAATCTGCGCCTCGTCCTTGGAGAAGGCGATGCCCGTTACGACCTGCTGTTCCATGATCTCACTCTCGTCGCAAATGAGGGTTCCGCGCGGCGCGCCATGCGGATCGATGTCTTCCGGTTTCTCGAAGCTTGAGCGCACGAAGATGCGCACATTGTGAACCATGCCAAGCTCGACCGAGCGCACCTGCATCACCTTGGCGCCCAGCGAGGCGAGTTCGAGCATTTCCTCGAACGCGATCTTGTCCATCCGCTGCGCCTTCGGCACCACGCGCGGGTCGGTGGTGTAGACGCCGTCAACATCCGTATAGATGTCGCAGCGTTCGGCACCGATCGCAGCCGCCACCGCCACCGCCGAGGTATCGGACCCGCCACGGCCGAGCGTGGTGATGCGGTTCGTTTCCTTGTTCACGCCCTGGAAGCC
>JBQCFU010000534.1:0-8842 GCA_051958775.1 Pseudolabrys sp. | reverse complement strand
AGCGCCGGCAGATCGACGGTGTGCGAATGGGCGATGGTGACGGTGGCGTCTTCCGCCAGCAGCAGTTGCGCCACCGGCTTGCCGACGATCCCGGAGCGGCCGATCACCAGCGCATTGAGGCCCGAGAGCGACGGCCGCACGCTCTTGGCCAGGATCACGCAGCCGAGCGGCGTGCACGGCACCAGCCCCGGCAATCCGCGCGCCAGCCGTCCGGCATTGAGCGGATGGAAGCCGTCCACGTCCTTGGCCGGATCGATCGCCGCGATCACCTTGTGCGGATCGATCTGCGCCGGCAGCGGCAGCTGCACCAGAATGCCGCTGACATCAGCGTCCTGATTGAGCTTGCGCACCAGCGCGAGCACGTCCTCTTCGGTGGCATCCGCCGGCAGCTTGTGGTCGAAGGCGCGCATGCCGGCTTCCATCACCGCACGGCTCTTGCTGCGCACATAGATCTCGCTCGCCGGATCGGCGCCGACCAGCACCACGGCGAGGCCGGGCCGCATGCCCTGCCCTTCGAGATCGCGCACGGCCGCAGCCACGCGCGCACGCAGATCGGTGGCGATGCTCTTGCCGTCGATGATGCGCGCGCTCATGCGCAGAACCTCATGCTCGAGACCTCAATCTGTTCCGATGCTGCGCGACAGCGCCGCAACCAGTGTTGCCGGATCACCGGTGATGGCGAGGCGTTTGATACGGGCGGTCTGCCCGGCGATCAAGCCGACGCTGCTTTTCGGCACCCCGGCCGCTTTGGCAAGCAGCGCAACCAGCGCCGCATTGGCCTCGCCCTCGGTCGGCGCGGCGCGCACGCGCGCTTTCAACACCGTCTGTCCGTCGGCGAGCGTCGCGACGCCGTCGAGCCCATCGCGGCCGCCACGCGGCGTGAGCCGCACGGTGACGACCACGCCGGTTGCGGTGGCCGACCACGGCTCATTAATCATTGCGCATGATCTTGCCCGAACTCTTGCCCGGAAACCGGTTCCCACTTTTCGGGATCATGCGCTCAGAACACGTTCGGGTAGATGTAGCGGGCGATCACGCTTTGCAGGAAGAAGATGATCAGGATCAGGATCACCGGCGAGACGTCGATGCCGCCGAGATTGGGCAGCAGATTGCGGATTGGCCGCAGCACCGGCTCGGTGATCCGGTACAGGAAGTCGCCGACCATCGCCACGAAGTTGTTGCGGGTATTGACCACGTTGAAGGCGATCAGCCACGACAGGATCGCCGCGGCGATCAGCAGCCAGACATAGAGCTGGAGCACCAGCAGGATGACATCGAGGATCGAGCGCATGATCGGACAGTTTGCCTTGCGTATGACCGGCGGGCCGGAGGCCCGCCGGATGATCGGCTGACGGCCGGCCGAACCGGCCGGATTTGCGGGCGAACCGTAGCGGGAAGCCCCTGCCGGAACAAGCAACCCGTCGTCACACGCCGTCGTTACATGGGCCGTCGGCGGCTGTCGGCGACCAGTCGGATGAGCCGTCCTTGACAGCCCCAACCCCACGCCTTACACCCCCGCCACTCGTGCCGGTCGCGACCAGCCGGCACATCGGCGGGGCCATCGCTCAGCTGGGAGAGCGCGTCGTTCGCAATGACGAGGTCGGCGGTTCGATCCCGCCTGGCTCCACCAACTTCCTTCCCAGATTTTCCCCCATCCGCCGCGATCCGATGCCGCCTGACGGCGGTCGCTCGTTCCAGAACCGATCACTGCTGGCGAAGCAGATTCCTTTCTTCCGTCATGGCCGGGCGAAGTCCGGCCATCCCGATGATGGTGGCATAGCGCCAGCCTAAGCGGGATGCCCGGGTCAAGCCCGGGCATGACAGAGATCATAATTCTGCGAGCGCGCTGGCTTGAATGCTCGCAACAGGCGCTACCGCCGCGCGGCGCGGCCCTCGCGGCCGCTCAGCGCCGTGACCGGAATCTCGATCGTGCAGCGCAGCCCCTCGGGCGCGTAGTCGAGGGTGGCATTGCCGCCCAGCTCGGAGGCGATGCTGCCCTCGATCAGGCTTGAGCCGAAGCCGCGGCGCGACGGCACCGTCACCGGCGGCCCGCCCTGTTCCACCCACTCGATGCGCACATGCGCCGGCCGCGCCGCGCGCGCCTTGTGCTCTTCCCAATGCAGCTCCAGCCGGCCGGAGGAGGTCGACAGCGCGCCGTATTTGGCGGCGTTGGTGGTCAGCTCATGGAAGGCCATCGCCAGCGTCAGCGCCGCGCGCGGCCGCAGCGTGATATCCTCGCCGCGCAGCACCGCACGGCCGCTGCCGCCCGGCACATAGGGGGCGAGCGAGCCGGAGACGATGTCGCGCAGTCCGGCATGCGCCCAGTGCTGGCGGGTGAGCTGGTCATGCGCCTTCGACAGCGCGATCAGCCGGCCTTCGAACCGCTCGCGGAATGCCGCCGGCGACTGCACGCCGCGCGCCGACTGCGAGGCGAGCGACTGCACCGTGGCCAGCGTATTCTTGACGCGATGGTTGAGTTCATCGACCAGCAACTTCTGCCGCTGCTCGGCGAGCTTGCGCGTGGTGATGTCCTGCACCACACGCACGGCATAGAGAAACCGGCCGTCGGCATCGCGCACCGACTGCGAGCGCACCGACATCCAGATCACGCGGCCATCGCGGCGGGTGAAGCGCTTTTCGACCGAATAGAAATCGATCTCGCCGGCGGCCTGACGCACCCACGCGTCGCGGTCGGGATCGATGTCGTCCTTGTAAGTGTGCCGGAACAGGCGGTTGTTGAGGAGGTCGTCGCGCTTGTAGCCGGTGATGTTGCAGATCGCCTCATTGACGCGAATGAAGCAGCCGTCCGCATCCACTTCGGAAATGCCGATGGCGGCGTGCTCATAGGTCGCGGCGATCCGCTGTTGCTCCTCGCGCAGCGCGCGACGGGAGGCGCGGAGACTTTCCTCCACCGCCTTGCGCTCGGTGATGTCGAGGAAACAGTTCACCACGCCGATGACCTGTCCGCTGTTGCTCTTCAGTGGATCGATGTTGAGCCACAGCGTCACGCGGCTGCCGTCCCAGCGCTCGACGATCAGTTCCTTGTCGCGCACCGGCGCGCCGGTGACCAGCACCTGCTGCAGCATCGAATGCGGCAGCGGTTCGCCGTCCAGTTCCAGAAATTTGCAGCCGGCGACAAACTCGCCGTGCAGCTCGCCACGCTCCGGGGTGCGGCCCCAGATCGCCACCGCATGACGGTTGAATTGCAGGATATGCCCGCCCGCATCGCAGATGACGGTGGCGATCGGCAGCAATTCGAGGAAGCCGTCGGACGCCTGCAGTGCTTCAGCGACGAACGACGATGACCGACGCCCGCTTCCGCCCTCTGCCTGCATCGCTTCAGCGCCTCCGCGTCCACGGACACGGGTTCCACGACAAGGCCCGATCCACGGCGGCAAGTATTACCGTCGCCGGCCGATCTCACAAGACGATTGCCTGACAAGCGGCGCCGGCTGGCTCCGGGGCCCGGTCAGGCGGAACCTGCCGCGTTTTTCACCCTGGCGTCAGCGATGGCGGGGGCCTCGATCCAACGATTGAGAAACGCCATCAGCCAGTTGCGGAAGGCCAGATCATAGACCGGCCGGTCGGCGAAATGCATCGCGCGCGGCTTGGCATTGGGAAGCTCGAACCGATGCGCGCCGCGCACGGTCCAGCGGCACATCATGGCGTGCGTCACTTCCGGGTGGAACTGCAGCGCGTAACCGGTGCCATAACGGAACGCCTGCACCGAGAACGTGTCGCCCTCCGCCAGCAGCGTCGCACCGGCGGGCAAGGCGAAGCCTTCGCGATGCCATTGATAGACATGGTCGGGCCACGCCTCGCAGACCGCGAGACCATCGGCGGTCGGGCGGATCGGGTAATAGCCGACCTCGGCATGGCCATCGGGATGCGGCGACACCGTCGCGCCGAGATGCCGCGCCATCATCTGCGCGCCGAGGCAAATGCCGAGAAACGGCTTGTTGTCGCGCAGCGGCGCGCCGACGAAATCGATCTCGCGCTTGACGAAGTCTTCGGTGTCGTTGGCGCTCTGCGGGCCGCCGAAGATCACCGCGCCGGCATGGTCGCGCATGGTCTGCGGCAACGGTTCGCCCAGCGCCGGCCGGCGCACATCGAGCGGAAAGCCCATGCGGACCAGCGCCTGCCCCACCCGGCCGGGCGAGGAATTCTCCTGATGCAGGACGAGGAGAACGGGTTGCTTCATCATCAAATCGCAGATCGCCGCGTCACGCGACGCAGCCACCTCATTGGTAATCGCTCACGGCGCGTTTGCAACCGCATTGGCGGCGACCTGCCATGAGGCAGAAGCGGAGTAGCGCAAGCGGGGTCCGCTTGCGCCCTCTTTGAGCCCTATTTCTGAGGCTGCCGCGCGAGCCGGCGGCGCTGGCGCTCGCTGACGAAGGCCAGCAGCACCGCATTGGGGACGAGCGATATGATGAACAGAACGGCTTTGAGCTTAAAGCCCGGAATCACCCGCCGCTTGCCGGCGATCAATCCGCGATAGCCGGCTTCCGCCACCGCATCGGCCGGCATCGACAGAACGCCCGGCGATGTCTTGCCCTTGAGACCGGCGCGCGCCGCGAATTCGGTCGCCACCGGACCGGGGCACAGCGCGGTGACGCGCACGCCGAGCGGCTTCAATTCCACCGACAGCGCCTCGCTGAACGACAGCACGAAAGCCTTGCTGGCGTAATAGACCGCCATGCGCGGGCCGGGCACGAAAGCGGCCATCGACGCGACATTGAGAATGCCGCCGCGCTGCCGCGCGAGGCTCTCGGCGAAGCGCAGCGACAGCGCGGTCAATACCCGCACATTGAGATCAATCATCTCGAGCTGTTCGCCGTGTGGCAGTTCGACCGCGGAGCCGACCAGACCGAAGCCGGCATTGTTGACGAGATATTGCGGCTCGACGCCTTCGCGCGCGAGCGTCTGTGCCAACTCCTCCACCGCCTGCGGCGCCAGAAGATCGCAGGTGACGACCAGCGGCGGCGGCGCACCGCTCGCGGCGATCTCCGCCGCCAGCGTTTCCAGCCGCTCGGTGCGCCGGGCCAGCAGCACCAGCGCGTGACCGTGGCGGCCGAACACCCGCGCCAGTTCGGCGCCAATGCCGGCTGAGGCGCCGGTGATGACGGTGACGGGGCGCAACGCCGTCATGACTGGTCTCCACCGATGCCGCCGGCGCGCGCTTCCGCCTGCTGGCGCAGCGCGATCCGCGTCTCGCGCGACACGCCGAGCAGATCGGCGGCGCGCCAGATCAGGTTGCTTTCGAATTCGGTCGCCTTGCCGTCGGCGAACACCACTTCCCACATCGACGCCACCATGCGCTCACGACCGGCGGCATCGAGCACACGATTGAGCTTGGCGGTGAAGCCGTACAGATCGATCGCCTCGCGCTCGACCGCGGACGCTTCATCGATCAGCGCATCGATGCTGGCATCATCGAGCGAAAAGCGGCGGCGCAGGATGTCGCGCAACGTGTCGCGCTCGGCTTCCGAAAACGCACCATCGATGCTGGCGACGTGAATCAGCAACGCCGCGGCGGCGACGCGGAAATCATCCGGTGCGAAGCGCGGCTGCGCCTCGGTCTCGGACAGGGTCTGGATCAGGTTTTTCAGCGCGGCAAGCATGGGCACTCTTGTAAGGAGGGGCGCACCGATGTCCAGTCCCGGTGCATCTGAGGACCACCTTGTCAGCCCTGCGGCGCAAGGTCGTCCGGCAAGGTGAGCCGGATCAGCGCGGCCGCGATCAGCGTCAGCACGCCGACGGCGACGAACAACATGCCGATGGTGACGCCGAAGCTTTGCAGCAGGGCGACCAGCACCGTCGCGCCGGTCATGAAGGCGGCATTGAGAATGTTGACCGCCGCCACCGTGCGGGCGCGGAAATTCGCGCCGGCCCAGGCCTGTACCGCAGCGAACACCGGCACGATGTAAAGACCACCACCGACGGCGATGCCGGCAAGATCGATCGCGACGCGCACGCCACGCGCGGTGCCGAACAATTCCGCCGGCGACAGCGTGCCTGCCGTCGCATCGAGCCCCCAGGCCGCAAGACCGAGATCGAACGCCGCGACGCCGAGCACCACGGCACCGGCGATGGTGATGCCGAGCACGATGCGGCCGTGCGACAAGATTGCGGCCAGCGCCGAACCGCAGCCGACCGCGACCGAGAACAGCGCGGGATAGACCGTCACCGCGTGTTCGTCGCCGCCGAGCCGCGCCTTGATCAACGGCGGCAGCAGCGACAGCGTGACGATGCCCGCGAGCCAGAACCAGCTCGTCACCAGCGCGCCCCACCACAGCCGGCCGTCGCCGCGCAACTGCCGCAGCAGCGTGCCGGTGGAGGCGAAGACGTTGCGCGCGATGGTGAGATCGGGCGCGGATTCCCGGGTCGAGGGAATGAACAGGCTCGACAGCCAGCAGGCGAGCGCGAACAGCGCAATCACCAGCGCGATCACGCCGGCGCCGGCGACCGCCGCGAAATAGCCGGCAGCGATGGTGCCGGTGAGGATGGCGATGAAGGTCGCGCCTTCGACCAGCGCGTTCGCCGCCGGCAACGCCGACGACGGCAAATGATCCGGCAGGATGCCGTATTTGATCGGGCCGAACAGCGCCGCGATCACGCCGAAGCCGAACAGCGCCAGAAACAGAACCGGCAGCGACGCCAGCAGGAAACCGGCGATGGCGACAAAGGCGATGGCGATTTCGCCGAGCTTGAGCCGCCGCGCCACCCGCGCCTTGTCGTAGCGGTCCGCCAGCTCGCCGCCAAGCGCGGACAACACGAAATACGGGAAGATGAAGATCGCGCCGGCGAGCGTGATCAGCACCTCGCCATGCGTGTGCGACATCGACGAGTCGGTGATGCGAAACAGGATCAGAAAGACCAGTGCGGTCTTGAGGAAATTATCGTTGAAGGCGGAAAAGAACTGGCACCAGAACAGCGGCGCGAAGCGTCGCGAGAGCAGCAGATTCACGGTCACCCTTCTCCGGCTGTTCGTCGCGCAAATTCTTGACCGCAAAGCGCGTCGGTTGTTGTGGCAACGATGATAACAAAAAGGGGCGGTGGAAACCGCCCCTCATACGCAACGCCACACCTTTTACGCAAACGCTAGCCCATCACGCAACTCGCATCCTTTTTATCAAGAAGCTGGCAGCAGCCTCCGATCAGAAACGCTGTTCAAAAGCGTATTGTGCGTTTTGTCGGTTGCATCATCACCGCCGCGACGGTGAGACCAACAGCGGCCAGGATCGAAATGACGAAGAGCATCAGCATGCTGGAACCTCCTCGTATCAGTTGAACCGCGCTGGAAAACGCGGTGCATGCCTGAACGTTCCTTCACTCCGACGTAGCCGTCATCCCCCTTGTTTTGCAATGCGTAATAAAAGTTGAAAATAATCGCCCGAAAACCGACTAAAACTCGACGATTTAGGCCGGATTCCGCAATCGATGCTGCAAATCTGCCAAGAAAATGCGCAGATCGAGCTCACGGAACTCCACAAAAATTCTCCGCATCCACCGCTGCAGCTCGAGTCCGACCGTCATCGGGACGTCGTTGATTCGGGGACCGGAGAACGCGAAGGGCGCAGCGATGAATGGCCGCAACCCCGGCGCGAGCGCGGGAAGACGCAGCGTCGCGGTGTTTGCGGGATAGCGTTGCTGCGGTACGCCGATCATGTCGTTGATGACGGGAACGACGATCAAATCCGGCGTCTCGCGCATCAGTTCGTCATAGAGGCTTCGCGACGTCGCATCGTCCGATGCCATGAACAGCACGACCGGTGCGATGCGCCGCTCGCGTGCTTCGAGCGCGAAGCCCGTGTCGCGCAACACATCGAGAAACTGGCGCAGCGCCAGCGGTCCGACATCAACGATGCGGTTGGTGCCGTCGCCGGCGATCAGCCGATCGAACAGCGCCATCTGATCCTTGATGCCGGCGATCGACGCGCGCTCAACATGGGCGGGAAAACAGCGCGGCAGATCGCCTTCGTCGTTGAGATCGAACGCTTCCGCGGCGCGGCCATTGAACAGGAAGAAGTCGAGCAGCAGGCGTGCGACCAGCGTGCGCCCGACCTGCGGGCGCGGCGACATCACCATATAGATGGCACTGCGAAACGACATTTCTCTCAGGCCGGCTGTGTCAGGCTGCGCGCGAACGGCGCGCGCTTATCCGGCGATCTGATGGAGCGAGCCTTCGGGCCGCGCGGTGAGGCTTTCCGGCAGCTTCACCCGGTCGAACTCGCTCCAGACATTGCCGAGCCAGTGCCGCACATAGCCGCGCAGCACGAACGAATAGTTGGCGGCATCGCCGCGCGCGGTCTTGTTGGCGACGAAGGTGACGAACGGCACCGAGGCCAGTTCGACCTGTTCGCAGGCCATTTCATTGAGCTTCGGCACGGTGATTTCCGACGCGCCGCGGATGCGCTTGAAATAGGTGTCGTAGGTCGCCGGGTCCCAGTCGAAGAACGAGGTGTTGTTGATGAAGTTCTTCACCAGAATGTAGTGCGCATCCTCCATGAACGCCGCGGTGTCGCGGATCTCGTCGAGCGAGGCGATCGAGGGGCCGAGCACGTGGAACACCGTGATGGTGAGCTGGGTCTTGGCGGCGGCATCGAGAAAGCCGTTGTCGCGCAGCGACTCCAGCGTCTTCGACAGCAGTCCAGCGCGGATGTCGATCACCGTGATCTGGGCTTCGGCGCTGGCCAGCGTGTCGAAGATCTTCATCTGGTCCGGCACTGCGGTGACATCGACCACCTCGGTCACGTCCGGATGGAACCGCTTCAGCGTACCGCGCGGCGCTTCAGTGTCGAAGGCGCGCACGCCGATCTTGTGAGCGGTGAAATAGTAG
>JBQCFU010000533.1:0-2954 GCA_051958775.1 Pseudolabrys sp. | reverse complement strand
CGTTTCCTGCTCACCGCCGAAACCGAAGGTCTGGCGCAGGAACAGGCGGGATGTGTTGTAGCGCGGATAAGCGAAGTCCGATTTCTGCGCCTCGCCGTTCGGAAAGCCGCCGGCGCCCGCCGTACCGTTGAAGCCGAAGCCCTGCAGTAGTTCCGGATTGTAATAGATCTCACCACCATCCCAGACACGGACGCCGAGGAACACGCTATTCGTCCAGGTTGATTTCGCCTGTGGCCATGGCGACAGGCTGTTGGCGCCCCAATAGGGCGAGCGGAAAGCCGGATACCCCTGAAGAATGTAGGTCGATTGGCCGTGCAACTCCCAATCGAGTCCGTTCGGCTCTGCAGCGCTCTTCGTCGCCCGACCCGGCATATCGGTGAAACGATAAGCAAGGCCGAGACGCGCGGTCCACAGATCGAAGCGCGACGCATAAGCAGGTCCGCCCGGCGGCTGCACATCGCTCGTGCCGAAACGGGTGTAGAGCACCTCCGCCCGCAGCGACCACGGCGTCGCGAACGCATATTCGATGCCGGCGCCAGCAGTCCAGCCGAGCCGCAGATGCGACCGCGCGACATTGTCGTCGGCATCCGGGGCAGACACCCGCGACGTGTGACTGATGGCCGCCGCAAAGCCACCGGTGACGTAAAAGAGCCAATCGCCCTGCGCCTTCCCGAGCCGCGCGCGTAAACTCCCGAGACCACCAAGCGCTTCGGTCACAATCCCGCGCGTCGAGGTCCCGGCCCAAATACCGTCGGCACCAGGCTGGGCATCGAGAAACGACACGTCCGCTTCGAGGCCATACACCAGCCCGTTGTCCGTCTGGAGGTTGTAGCCGCCGAAAACGCCGCCCGAGAGAGAGCCGAAGCCCGGCTGACCGGCCGGTGCCGGAGCGCCGCTCAGCGTCGGTGTCGCGGTTCCACGGCCGTAACCGACGTGGACGCCCAGATAGCTTCCATCCCAGCGCACCGGCGTTTCCGCCGTGGCTTGTGAAACGGTCAGCAGCGCACAGCCGGACCAGGCAAAAAAACGCAACGTCGTCCGGATCATATGGCCACCCGATTGCCTTTCGAATTTGGCCGCGCCGGATGACAGTCCGGTGACATCAGACAGTCTTCCGATAACGCCAGCGAGCGGTCTGCGGAAAGAGCTTTCACGCCGCCGACCACCGCGAAATCGAGTTTCGATCCCTAACCGATCAACCGGCGACAACCACCGGATACGCCAACGCTTCATCGTCGTTCCCCCAACAGCCGATGACGCCGGCCGCCATTCCCTAGCGAAGCCGCCAAGACCGAGTTCTCGACGCCACATTCACTCCCAGCACTTTGTTGCAACTAATTCGCAATAGCAATAGATCGTCATGCTTCTGCCTGGGCTTTTTCGCCGCAGCCGGCTTCTCGCCTCCCCAGAAAGCAAAAAGCCCGGCATTGAGCCGGGCTTCTGCAACGATCCGCCGCAAACGCAGGCCGGACCGAGACTTCTCTTTAAGTGATCGACCGGTACTTACTTGGCCTTGGCGACGATCGCTTCGAACGGCTTGTAGGTCTCCTTGGCCAGATCGGCGTAGAGCGCGCCAATCTTGTTGGCCTGCGAGACGAAGCCCTCATACGCGGTCTTCGCGTAGTCGGTCTGCACTTCGATCGCCTTGTCGAACGACTTGACGCCGAGCAGCTTCTCGAACGCAGCGGTGCTCTCTTCGAACGACTTGCGCGAATAATCCGCGACTTCGGTAGCAATCGCCTGCGCCTTCGACGAAACGGCGCCGAACGCCTTCACGGCGAGATCGACGTTCTCTTTGCCGACCTGCTGCAGGTCTTCAAACGACTTCACCATAGTCATCTCCCTGACTCCGCCATCTGGCGGCTGTTGCGAACCGCCCCAGCCGACCGGGCTAGGCATGGCTCTAAAATATTGCATTGCAACATAAAGTCAAGATTTTTTTGCATTGCAAAAATAACGCCAAACTTTGAACCCAAATGTTCCGAAAAATGAAAGGCTTAGTTAAGAATTCGGAAACCCGGCTCGCCTACGGTGATGGCTTGCGCTGCCCGATCGGGCAGCATGTCTGATGGCGGCAGATCGGACAGCGTTAACCCTCGACCCAACAAATCCGGACAGGGCGCGCGCGGTCACATTTCCTCCTCATGACAGCGAAATGTTTGACGTTGGCGGAGAGCCGCCGAAACGGGTACGGGGAAGCATGTTGCGAGCACGAATGGGCCGCGGGCTCCGCTACGGAGCTTTGGCGCTGACAACCATTATGGTGGCTGGCGCATTGACCAGCGATCCGGCGGAAGCGCGCCGGCGCAAGCATCATCACGCCAAGGCGAAGGTGTCGCGGGCTTACACTCCGCCCAATTCCAGCCTCGTGGTCGACGCCAACACTGGCGCGGTGCTGCAGAACACCAATGGCGACGCGCTGCGCCACCCCGCCTCGCTCACCAAGATCATGACGCTGTATCTGCTGTTCGAGCGTCTCGAAGCCGGCAAGATCAGCCTCGCCTCGGAGTTGCGCGTCTCCGCGCACGCCGCGGCACAATCGCCCTCCAAACTCAATCTGTCGCCCGGCGACACGATCGATGTGGAATCCGCCATCAAGGCCGTCGTCACAAACTCGGCCAACGACGTGGCCGTGGTGATCGCCGAAAATCTTGGCGGCGACGAACCGAGCTTCGCGCGTCTGATGACGCAGAAAGCGCGCGCGCTCGGCATGAAGAACACGACCTATTACACCGCCTCGGGCCTGCCGAACGACGAGCAGTGGACCACGGCGCGTGACCAGGTCACGCTGGGCCGCGCGATCCAGGAGCGTTTCCCGCGCTATTACCGCTATGTCTCGACCCGCACCTTCGTCTACGAAGGCCGGCCGATGCGCAATCACAACCCTCTGCTCGGCCGCGTCGAAGGCATGGACGGCATCAAGACCGGTTACGTGAATGCGTCCGGCTTCAATC
>JBQCFU010000532.1:0-10300 GCA_051958775.1 Pseudolabrys sp. | reverse complement strand
ACCGGGGCCGAGATCACCTCGTTGTCGAGGATGATGGCGAACGGCCGGCCGACGTTTTCCTGCGTCGCCTGCGCGAATTTGCGCGCGCCCGACGTATTGAAACGGAAGCTGACGATCGGCTCGCTGGTGCGCTGGTCGAAGCCCGGCTGCGCATCGGTGAGATCGCCGCCGGAGACCAACACACGCTTCTCGATCAGATAAGGCTGACGCCCCTGCTTGGCTGGCGAATAGAGCAATTCGTCTTCGCCGGGCACGCGGCCCTGCACCGCCTGCTCGACCGAATTGGTCTGATCGACCATGCGGAAGTCGAGCTTGGCGGTCTTGCCGAGCAGTTCCTTCAGGCGCGTCGGGTCCTGCAGGCCCGGCACCTGGACGAGAATACGGTCGGCACCCTGGCGCTGGATCAGCGGCTCCACGGTGCCGAGTTCATTGACGCGGCGTTCGACGATCTGGATCGACTGGTCGACCGACTGACGGATGCGTTCCTGAATGGCCGGCTCGGTCACCGGCAGACGCACGAGACCATTCGCCTCAGTGGTGACCTCGAGGCTGCGCTGTCCGGTCGACGAGAGCACGCCGCCGAGCGGCTGCGACAGTTCACGCAGCTTGGTCAGCGCCTGCTGCTGGTCGGTGCCTTCTCGCAAACGCACTTCGACGCTGTTGCCGCGCACGGCGAGGCCGGTATAGCCGATCCGGGCCTCGCGCAGGACGCGGCGGACATCGTCGCGGGTTGCTTCGAGCTTTTCCTTGCGGACCGCGTTGGAGTCGACTTCGAGCAGCAGATGCGAGCCGCCCTGCAAATCGAGGCCGAGCACCACGTGACGCTGCGCCCATTTCGGCCAGCTGTTGACCGTCGATTCCTCGAAGAAGTTCGGCACTGCGAACAAGCAGACGATCAGCGCCGTCAGCAGGATCGACAACGTTTTCCAGCGGGTGAAATAGAGCATGGGGCGTTACCGGCCGGTCGCGGGCATCAGTTCGAGGTCGCGGCGGCTTCGTCCTTGGCGGGCTCGCCCTTGGCGCGCACGTCGGTCAGCATCTGGCGCATCTGGCGGATCCGCACGCCGTCGGCGATTTCCACCTCGACCACGTCATTGTCGATGACCTTGGTCACCTTGCCTACGAGGCCGCCCGACGTCACCACGGTGTCGCCCCGGCGCACGTTCTTGACCATCTCCTGATGCGCCTTCACGCGCTTCTGCTGCGGGCGCAGGATCAGGAAATACATGATGACGAAAATCATCACGAACGGCAGGAGCTGGACCAGCATGCCGCCGTCCCCGCCCAGCAAGGAACCCTGTGCGTAGGCCGGCGTAATGAACATTGGAAAAACCCTTCGGAAAGGCGGCGCGAAGCGGCCGCTGGCTGCGATTTGGCGCGGACTATAGCGGCCGCCCGGTCAATTGCAACGCTGGCAAGGCATTACAAATCAGCCATTTTTCCCGTTCCAGCAGGCTGCTTGCGAGGCCGGAAAGGCCCCGCTAAGACGCGGGCGGAACTGGAAGACTCGTGCCAAATTAAAAGCCATGCCGAAAGCCAAAACCAAGCGCCCCGCCAAAGCCTCCGCGAAGAAGTCCGCTGCCAAACCCGCCGCCGCTCGCCCGGCCGCCCGCCGCAGCGATTCCGCCGTGCTCGCCGAGCCGACGGTGCTGGCGCGCATTGCCGAAGCGCTGGAGCGCCTCGCGCCGCCGGCCCCGGTCAAGCCGGATTTCACCGAGGCGGACGCCTTCGTCTGGCAGCCCTCCGGTCCGCGCCTGGTGCCGGTGCCCCGGGTGAACCGCGTCGAGATGTCGCTGCTCAAGGGCGTCGACCGGATGCGCGACACGCTGCTGGAGAACACCGAGCGCTTCGCCAAGGGCCTGCCCGCCAACAACGCGCTTCTGTGGGGCGCACGCGGCATGGGCAAGTCGTCGCTGGTCAAGGCGACCCATGCCGGCATCAATGCCGCCTCGGTCAAAGCCGGCCGCGAAGGCATCCTCAAGCTGATCGAGATCCATCGCGAGGACATCGAGACATTGCCGGACCTGATGGCCCTCACCCGCTCGGCCGATCCCTACCGTTTCATCGTGTTCTGCGACGACCTGTCGTTCGACGCCGACGACACCTCCTACAAGTCGCTGAAGGCGGTGCTCGACGGTGGCATCGAAGGCCGCCCCGACAACGTGATCTTCTACGCCACCTCGAACCGGCGCCATCTGATGTCGCGCGACATGATGGAGAACGAGCGCTCGACCGCGATCAATCCCGGCGAGACGGTCGAAGAGAAGGTCTCGCTGTCCGACCGCTTCGGCCTGTGGCTCGGCTTCCACAAATGCAGCCAGGACGAATTCCTGGCGATGATCGAGGGCTATGTGGCGCACTTCCACATCCCGGTGGATGCGGAAGAGCTGCGCCGCGAGGCACTTGAATGGTCGAACACGCGCGGCTCGCGCTCCGGCCGCGTCGCGTGGCAATACATCCAGGACCTTGCCGGACGGCGCGGCGTGCATCTGACCGCCGCCTGAGGGTTAAGGTCTGATTCAACCGCGTTGAATCAGACCCGCCGCTGATTTTTTATTCGAGCATGATCTTGCCCGAAAACCGGTTCCCACTTTTCGGGCTCATGCTCTAGCCGGCAGCAACGATCCCGGGGAGTTCGCTGAGGCCGTGCACCTGATAATCGGGCGTCACGCCCAGCTCTTCCGGGCGCATCCGCAGCGCCCGGAACATGGCGGCCGGCCCCGGTTCGGCTGACGCATTGAGTTCGGCGGCCAATGCGGCAGCGGTGACCCGCTCGATCCACGCAACGCGCAAGCCCGCGCTTTTCGCGCCGCAGGCATCCCAGCTGTTCGACGACACGAACAACACATCGGCGGGCGCGATCGCGAGCTGTGTGCGGACGAGATCGTAAATGCGTCGTGCCGGCTTGTAGGTCTTGTCGCGATCGACACTGATGACCGCGTCGAGCATCGTCTTGATGCCGCTGTTGCGCACCAGCGCCCCGAGCATGTCGGGGCTGCCGTTGGAGAAGATCGCGCGACGGCAGCCGGACAGCGCCTCCAGCGTCGCTTTGGCGTCCGGATACAGCGCAAGACGCAGATAGGATTCCATCAGCGCGTCGATCTGCGCGCGCTCAGGCTTCACGCCGATACATGCCAGCGAGTAGATCAGCGACTGTTCGGTGACTGCGCGGAAATCCACATAGGCGTCCATCAGCGACCGCAGCCAGGTGTATTCGAGCTGCTTCAATCGCCAGAGCTGGGTGATCAACCCACCTTTGCCTGGAAACGCGCGTTCAGTGTCGGCGGCGACCGACTGAACGTCATACAGCGTTCCATAAGCGTCGAAGACAACCGCTTTGATCGGCATGAGCAATTCCCACAGTCAGCGCCCCGCCGAAACTTGCGGCATCGCGACCGTGAGGGAAAGCGCAAAATGGGACGGCCGCCGAGACGGCGGCCGTACATAAGTCGAAGGTGAAGGATCGGCGATCAGCCACCCAGGAACTGGTTGGGATCAACCGGTGTCGAGCCCTTGCGGATTTCGAAGTGCAATTGCGGCGATGTGACGTTGCCGGTCTGGCCCGCGCGACCGATGATCTGGCCGCGCTTCACGGTGTCGCCGCGCTTTACCAGCAATTCGGAAGCGTGGGCATAGGCCGAGACATAGCCGTTGGCGTGGCGGATCAGCACCAGATTGCCGTAGCCTTTCAGCTCGTTGCCGGAATAAGCGACAGTGCCGTCTTCCGCTGCCTTCACCGGCGTGCCTTCCGGCACGGCGATGTTGATGCCGTCGTTGTTCTGACCGTTCTGCTTCGAACCATAACCGGCGATCACGCGACCGCGCGCGGGCCAGCGGAACGACGGGATCGCACCGACCGCTTCGGCCGACTTGGTCGCATTCGTCGCCGGCGCTTCGGCCGGAGCCGCAGTCGTCGCGACGCGCGCATGCTGCACCGGCTCGGCCGCTGCAACGGTCTGCGTCTGGGCGGGAACGGTGCGCGGCTGCGCGAGCTGCGGCGCAGGCTGTGCCGGAGCCGTCATTTGCATCTGCGGAGCGGCAGCGGTGCGCTGCGCGGGCGCCGCGCCCGGAATCTTCAGCTTGTCGCCGGCGTTGAGCTTCGCATAGGGCTTGAGATTGTTGGCGTGAGCAATCTCGGCGACGGTTTTGCCGTAACGCCGCGAGATGCCGAGCAGGCTCTGGCCCGGCTCAACGGTGTGGGTGAAGGTCGCGCCGGACACCGTCCGCTGCATGGTCGGGGCGGTGGTCGCAGGAGCAGTCATCGTCTGCGCCGTCATGGTCGGCGCAACGACAGGAGCCGAGGCTGTGGTGGTGCGGGCGCCGTGGCCGATATCGCGCGGGAACACCAGCCGCTGGCCCGGGCGCACGCGCGCCGTGTCCCTGATGTTGTTGGCTTGCATGATCGCCGACTGCGGCACGCCGTATTTGCGGGCGATCGTCTCGATGTTGTCGTTCGGGCCGACCGTCACCGGCGTGCCGCCTTCCCAGGTCCAGCCTGAGGCCGACGGCGGCGGTGCCTGAACCGACGCGGTGTGGACCGGCTCGGGTGCCGGCGGAGGCGTATAGGTCGTGTTGCGCACCGAGCCGGTCACATCGGCGGACGGCCGGTAAGCGCCGAGCCCCTGCCCGCCGGTCGAGTTGCCAGCAGCCACGGTGGCGGGGCGGCTCGGCGCCGGCAGCGCCTGGCTTTCGACCCGCGCGGTGGGGACGCGCGCCTGATGATTGGTGGAACCCGTGACATCGGCCTGCGACGGAGCCGGGCCGCGCGAGTTCGACGAGAACAGGCCGTTACTGAAACGAGCCGAGTCCGAGCAACCCGCGACAGCAAGGGCCGCGATCGTCACGGCGGCAACGCGCGTGAGCTGATGTATCGGTCGGCATCCGTTGAGAAGCTTGCCGGTCGTCCCCGCGAAACTCGACATGTTGGTTACCCACTCGTACGCATAAAAGAGCGAAAGCGAGTAAACACTTCGCGAGTAAATAAGCCTTTAAGCACTGATTAGGATTAAGACATCGCCACACGGCGATCGCGCGCTACAAATGCTGCGCTTTTCCAGCAACCAAGGGCACAAAACGCACAGCGATCAATGTCTCGCGCTGCTCGCCCGTTTCCGTTTTGGTAACCTTGGTGAGATGTTGTACGCCGTCGAGCGGACCAATCGGCGCGACCAGCACGCCGCCGACGGCAAGTTGCTCGAGCAGCGCGGGAGGAACCGCTTCGGTCGCGGCGGTGACGATGATCCGGTCGAATGGCGCGTGATCCGGCGCACCTAGCGTCCCATCTCCGGAAATGACTTCGACGTTCTCGAACCCGAGTCGCAGCAGCCGCGCCTGCGCGGCCTCGGCCAACGTCCGGTAACGTTCGACCGACACCACCCGGTGCACGAGCCGCGACAGCACCGCCGCCTGATAGCCCGACCCGGTGCCGATCTCGAGCACGCGATGATGCGGCCGCACCTCCAACTGCTCGGTCATGTAGGCGACCACATAGGGCTGGCTGATGGTCTGACCGCATTCGATCGGCAGCGCATGGTCGGCATAGGCGGTCGCGGCCATCGCGGTCGGCACGAACGCGTCGCGCGGGACCTCCTCCAGCGCCCGCAGTACGGCCTGATCGCCGATCCCCCGCCGGCGCAGGTCCAGCAGGAAGCGCATCCGGGTGTTATCGGGGGAATCCTGCACGGTTTGCCTCGTTTTCGGCGTTCTAGCACGTCCCTGCACCGGCCAAACCAGGATAACGCGTTGCCGGTTCGCCGGAATCGTCTCAAAAACACGGAACTATTCCATCCGCGTGACGTTGGGGCCTGGGGGAGCGCCGGCCGATTGGCCGGGGGAGCATCGTGAGCGCCGCGGAATGGCCGGAGCAGTCGGATTTGGCCAATGCGGACCCGCTCGCAGCGGTTCTCGCTGCGGGTCGCGTTGGCTATTGGGAACACGACCTCAAGACCGGCGCATTCCGCGTCTCCGACGAGTTCAAGGCGAACTGGGGCCTCCCCCCGGAAGCCGCATTCACCGCCGACGTCGTGCACCGGAACATCTATCCGGACGACGAGTCCAGCCGTGCCGCCATGATCGAGCAGACGCTCGCGACCGGCGCGCCGCTCGACATCGAATACCGCGTGATCTGGCCGGACGGCAGCATTCACTGGATGAATGTGCGTGGCACGGCGCAGCGGGACCGCAAGGGCCGGCCGGCCAAGCTGATCGGCGTGTCCCTCGACATCACCGACCGCAAGCGCGCCGAGGAGACGCTGCGCGCCGAAACCGAAAATCTTGAACTGCTCAACAAGATCGGCGCCGCGCTCGGCGGCAACCTCGAACTCGAGGCGATCGTGCAGATCGTCACCGATGCGGCGACGCAGTTGTCCGGCGCGCAGTTCGGAGCGTTCTTCTACAACGTGTTCGATGCGCAGGGCGAAAGCTACACGCTCTATACGATCTCCGGCGTCGCCCGCGAGGCATTCTCGAAATTTCCGATGCCGCGCAATACGGAGGTGTTCGAACCCACATTCCGCGGCACCGGCGTCGTGCGCTCGGACGACATCCGCCAGGACCCGCGTTACGGCAAGAACGATCCTTATTTCGGCATGCCGAAGGGCCACCTGCCCGTTGTCAGCTATCTCGCAGTTCCGGTGATCTCGCGATCCGGTGCGGTGCTCGGCGGGCTCTTCTTCGGCCATGAAAAGCCCGGCGTGTTCAGCGAGCGGATCGAGCGGCTGATCGCCGGCATCGCGGCACAGGCAGCCGTCGCCATCGACAACGCCAATCTGCTGAAGTCAGCGCAAACGGAATTGGAAGAGCGGCGGCGGTTTGAAAGCCATCAGGAACTGCTGCTCGCCGAGCTCAATCACCGGGTGAAGAACACACTGGCGATCGTCTTGTCGATCGCGACACAAACGCTACGCAACAGCGATAGTCCGGAAGCCTTCCGGCAAGGCTTCGAGGCGCGCATTCTCGCGCTCGCAGAGGCGCACAATCGTCTGACGGACGGACACTGGGAAGGCGCGTCGCGCCGCGCGATCCTGGAGCGCGTGCTGCAGCCTTACCGCGGTTCAGGCGCGACGACGCGTTATGTGCTCAATGGCAATCGCGACGTCCGCGTCGGCCCGAAGACGGCGGGGTCGCTGGTCATGGCGCTCAACGAACGCGCTACCAACGCCGCGCAATATGGCGCCTTGTCGAACAGCGACGGACCCGTCATGGTGAACTGGGTCGTCAACGACGATCCGGCCAAGGTTCATCTGCGCTGGGAGGAAACTGGCGGACCGCCAGTGGTCGCGCCGCGGCGGACCGGCTTCGGCAGCCGGTTGATCCGCGCGCTCTCGAATGACGCCGCGGCCGAAGTGATGATGGATTTTGCGCCGAGCGGATTTGTTTGCACGTTTGATTTGCCGTTGCGCAGCGGTGTGGAGGCCTAGATGGCGGCGAGCCAGAAAATTCTGCTGGTCGAAGACGAGTATCTGATCCGGATGCTGCTCGAAGACATGCTGGACGATCTCGGATATTCGGTCGTCGGGGCCGCCGGCAGCGTTTCCGAGGCGTCGGAGCTCGCCTCTTCCGCCGAGTGCGATGTGGCCATTCTTGACGTCAATCTCGACGGCCAGGAGGTATTCCCTGTCGCCGACATTCTGGCGAACCGCGGCCTGCCGTTCGTGTTCGTCACCGGCTATGGCGGCTCAGGTCTCCCGGAACAATACCGCTCACGTCCGACATTGCAGAAGCCATTTCAGCTCGACGAACTGTCGAAGACCCTCGACGCGATCTTCGCGCAGTAGAAGTCTTTCAGCTCACTTGCCGAACAGGCCGGCGAGCGTGGTCATGAACGGCTCATCGGTCAGGTCGAGCCGCAGCGGTGTCACCGAAATCTTGTTCTCGGCGAGCGCGCTCATGTCCGTGCCGCTGCGGGTCGTCGCCGGCGGCGTGCGCGAGAACGCGATCCAGTAATACGGATTGCCGCGACCGTCATAGCGCGGATCGATGCGCAGCAGTTCCTGATCGCGCTTGCCCTGCGACGTCACGGCGATGCCTTGCACCGCATTCGGCGCGCAGTCCGGGAAGTTGATGTTCACCAGCACGTCGCGCGGCATACCCTCGGCGAGCACGCGCTTGACGATATCCGGCGCGAACGTCATCGCCGTCTTCCAGTGCGGGTTGCCCTTGCTCGCCGCCGAGAACGACTGCGACAGCGCGAAGGACGGGATGTTGAGCACCGTGCCCTCCATCGCGCCGGCGACGGTGCCGGAATACGTCACGTCTTCCGCGGCGTTGCGGCCGCGATTGACGCCGGAGAGAATGAGATCCGGCGGCTCCTTCATGATGTGGCGCACGCCCATGATGACGCAGTCGGTCGGCGTGCCACGGACCGCAAAGTGGCGGTCGCTCACTTCGCGCAGCCGCAGCGGATCGTTCAGCGACAGCGAATGCGCCACACCGGACTGATCGCTTTCCGGCGCGACCACCCAGACATCTTCGGACAACGCCCGCGCGATGTTCTCGCAGACTTCGAGGCCCGGCGCGTAAATGCCGTCGTCATTGGTGACAAGAATCCGCATCAGCCGTTCCCAACCACGTCGCCGCCTGCGATCTGCGTCATGCCGCCCATATAGGGCCGCAATGCATCCGGCACGGTGATCGAGCCGTCGGCGTTCTGATAATTTTCCATCACGGCGATCAGCGCCCGGCCGACGGCCACGCCGGAACCGTTGAGCGTGTGCACGTGGCCCTTCACCTTGCCGTCCTTGCCGCGATAGCGCGCATCCATGCGCCGCGCCTGGAAGTCGCCGCACACCGAGCACGACGAAATCTCGCGGTACATGTTCTGCCCGGGTAACCACACTTCGATGTCGTAGGTCTTGCGCGAGGCAAAGCCCATGTCGCCGGTGCACAGCGTCATCACGCGATAATGCAGATCGAGCTTCTGCAGCACCGTCTCCGCGCATTGCAGCATCCGCTCATGCTCGGCAAGGCTCTGCTCGGGCGTGGTGATCGACACGAGTTCAACCTTGGTGAACTGGTGCTGACGGATCATGCCGCGCGTGTCGCGCCCCGCCGCGCCTGCTTCGGCGCGGAAGCACGGCGTGCAGGCGGTAAGCCGGATCGGAAGCTTGTCCTCGTCGACGATCGATTCCCGCACCAGATTGGTGAGCGGGACTTCCGCCGTCGGGATCAGCCACATGTCGTTGGTAGTGCGGAACTGATCCTCGGCAAACTTCGGCAATTGCGCGGTGCCGAACATCGTGTCGTCGCGCACCATCAGCGGCGGATTGACTTCCGTATATCCGTGCTGGTCGGTGTGCAGATCGAGGAACAACTGGCCGAGCGCGCGTTCGAGCCGCGCCAGCCCCTTCTGCAGCACGACGAAGCGCGCGCCGGAGAGTTTCGCGGCCAATTCGAAATCCATCTGGCCGAGCGCTTCGCCCAGTTCGAAATGCTGCTTCGGCGTGAATGCGTAATCGCGCTTCGCGCCCCAGCGGCGATACTCGACATTGCCGTGCTCGTCTGTGCCCTCCGGCACGTCGTCGAGCGGCGCGTTCGGAATTTGCGCAAGCTCTCGCGTCAGCGTCTCGGAGGCGTCCTTCTCCTGCGTTTCGAGCGCCGGGATCGAGGTCTTCAGCTCGGCGACCTCGGCCATCAGCTTCTGCGCTGTTGTCTCGTCCTTCTTCGCCTTGGCTTGACCGATCTCCTTCGAGGCCGCGTTGCGGCGGGCCTGGCCCTGCTCCAACTTGGTAATGAGCGCGCGGCGCTGCTCGTCGAGCGCGAGCAGGCGCTGCGCCTGCGGCTCGAGCCCGCGGCGCTTCAGCGCGCGATCGAAGGCGTCCGGATTGTCGCGAATGGCTTTGATGTCATGCATAGCGGTTTATGGCGATTATTGGCGGTTTATCGACAATTCATCCGTGATGCCGGAATAGGACGCCCGGCGCGGGCGCGCAAGGCACCCACCGCAAATCTCTTAAGCTCACGAAGGATCGCTCGGCTTGATCGCCTCGGCCAGCGCCTGCCCTGCCGCCGCGGCGCTCGTCGCCGACTGCTTCTGGGCCTTCTTCTCGACGATCTTCACCGCCCAGATCGAGCCCTCGTAGAGGAGCATCAGCGGGATCGCGAGCGACATCTGGCTGATCACGTCGGGCGGGGTCAGCACCGCGGCGATGACGAACGCGCCGACGATGAAATAGCGGCGCTTGGTGCGTAGCGTCTGCGAGGTGAGGACCCCGATCCGGCCCAACAGGGTCAGGATCACCGGAAGCTGGAACGCCACGCCGAATGCAAGCACCAGCGACATCATCAGCGAGAGATATTCGCC
>JBQCFU010000531.1:0-2835 GCA_051958775.1 Pseudolabrys sp. | reverse complement strand
TGCCGGACGCGCCGGTGCCGGTGGTCGATCTCGACGACATCGCCGCCATTGCCGATATGCTGCTCGAGCGCGCGATCCCCGTCGCATCGGCGGTCGCGCAGATGCGGGGCGCCTGAATGGCGCAATTGACGGACGACTGCTTTGCTTTCTCCGGGCCTTTGATGCCGCTCGAAGATGCGGAGCGGCTGATCCGCGAGCGCGTCGCGCCGGTGACGGAAACCGAGACGGTCGCGCTCATCGCTGCGCGCGATCGCGTGATCGCCGTCGATGTGCAGGCGCCGGTATCGCTGCCGCCGTTCGATAATTCAGCGGTGGACGGCTACGCGGTGCGTCACGCTGATCTCTCCCCCGACGCCGAAACGACACTGACCGTAAGTGAACGCGTGCTCGCCGGGCACGGCAGTACGACGGCGCTCGCCGCGGGCGCGGCGGTGCGCATTTTCACCGGCGCGCCGATGCCGTCCGGCGCCGACACCGTATTCATGCAGGAAGACGTGCGTGCCGACGGCGCGCGCGTCGTGGTGCCAAGCGGATTGAAACGCGGTGCCAACCGCCGGCTCGCCGGCGAAGACATCACCACCGGCGCAGTGGCCCTGCCGGCCGGCACCATGCTCGGCGCGCAGCATATTGCGCTGGCGGCGGCCGTCGGTTTGACGGCCTTGCCGGTGCGGCGGCGATTGCGTGTGGCGATCTTCTCGACCGGTGACGAGGTGGTTGAGCCCGGCGCCGCGCGCGGTCCGGCCGCGATCTTCGACGCCAACCGCTATCTGTTGCGCGAGATGCTGGCGCGTTTCGGCTGCGTCATCAGCGATCTCGGCATTTTGCGCGACGATCCCGGCGTGCTCGCCGCAGCGTTGCGCGATGCGGCTGCGCAGCACGATCTCGTGCTCACTTCCGGAGGCGTCTCGACCGGCGAGGCCGATCACATGCGTGACGCGCTCGGCGGCGTCGGCGCGCTGACGTTCTGGCGGCTCGGCATCAAGCCGGGGCGGCCGGTGGCGATGGGCGTGATCAAATCGGCTGGCGCACAGCAGGCCGCGTTCGTCGGTTTGCCGGGCAACCCGGTGGCGGCGTTCGTCACCTTCGCCCGCGTGGTGCGGCCGCTGCTGCTGCAACTCGCCGGTGCGCGGATGCCGGCGCCGGAGCCGATGCCGGTGGTTGCCGGCTTCGCCTATCGCAAGAAGAAAGGCCGCCGTGAATATGTGCGTGTGTCGCTGCGCCGCCGTGCCGACGGCGATCACGATGCCATCAAGCATCCGCAGGCTGGCGCCGGCATCATCACGTCGCTGACGCAGACCGACGGTCTGCTGGAATTGCCCGACGAGATGACGGAGTTGAAGCCAGGCATGCGCGTTGGTTTTCTGTCCTACGCGGCGCTGCTCGGTTAGGGCGCGATCCGGAAACGTGTGAAGCGGTTTTCCGATAAGAGCGCGCCCAAACTATATAGCCGTCACGCGTCCGGATATTGCACGGCGAGCGCGTTGGCGCGCGCGGCATCCTCGGGCGTATTGACGTTGAAGAACGGATCGATCGGCTTGTCCGGCCAGTCGGCAATGGCGATGCCGTGCCGCGCTGTCCAGACCTCGATCTTGCGCAGGTCTTCATCCACCAATGCGCGGCGCAGATCGTCGCGCAGCGTCACCGGCCACAGCCCGACGACGGGATGGCGCCAGGTGCCGGAACGCGCGCAAGCGAGCGGCAGGTCATCGCTGATCCGCACCGAGTGCAGCCGCGCGACGAGGTCGCGTGGCAGGAACGGGCAGTCGCCGGGCACGCTGGCGATATAAGTAATGTCGGGCTTGTGGGTCGCGGCCCAGTCGAGGCCGGCGAGCACGCCCGCGAGCGGGCCGGCGAAGCCCGGCACGCTGTCGGCGATGACCGGCAGGCCCGTGCCGGTAAAGCGCGCGGGGTCGCCATTGGCGTTGATGATGATGCCGGCGGTCTGTAGCCGCAGACGCTCCAGCACGCGGTCGAGGATCGATTTGCCGCCGATCGAGATCATCGCCTTGTCGCCGCCGCCCATGCGGCGTGCGAGGCCGCCGGCGAGGACGAGGCCGAGCGTTCCTGCAGCTTCGGTCATTGAATCATTCCGCGGCCGGCGACAACAATCACGTCAGTCCTCATGCGCCGCCGCCTTCAATCGACGCCTTGCGCCGGTGCTTGCTGCTTTCTTCCTCGACATAATCGAGATCCTGGTCGAATACGATCCGGTCCTCGCCGGCAAGGGCGACGAAACGCTTGCCGCGCATCCGGCCGATCAGCGTCAGATTGGCCTTGCGCGCCAGTTCGACGCCCCAGGCGGTGAAGCCCGAGCGTGACACCAGGATTGGAATGCCCATGCGCACGGTCTTGAGCACCATTTCCGAAGTCAGGCGGCCGGTGGTGTAGAAGATCTTGTCGTGGGCGGCGACCTTCTCGCGGAACATCCAGCCGGCGATCTTGTCGACCGCGTTATGGCGGCCGACGTCTTCCATATAGACGAGCGGCCGGTCTTCCTGCGCCAGCACGCAGCCGTGGATGGCGCCGGCCTCGAGATAGAGCGACGGCGTGGTGTTGATCACATGCGCCAGCCGGTAGAGCCACGAGGTCTTCAGCGGCGTTGTCGGCAGCGAGACATTGTCGAGCGACTGCATCAAATCGCCGAACACGGTGCCCTGCGCGCAGCCGGAGGTCTGCACCTTCTTCTTCAGCTTCTTCTCGTAATTGGTCTTGCGTTGCGTGCGTACCACAACGACGGCGAGGTCTTCGTCGTAATCGACATCGGTGACGACATCGTCCGGCAGCAGCATATGCTGGTTGAGCAGGTAGCCGATCGCCAGATAATCGGGATAGTCG
>JBQCFU010000530.1:0-2559 GCA_051958775.1 Pseudolabrys sp. | reverse complement strand
TGTCGCTCAACTCAGGAGGATATGCCAATGCGTACCTTTGATCTCGCTCCCCTTTATCGTTCGACCGTCGGCTTCGACCGTCTCTTCTCCATGCTGGACGGTTTCGACAATGCCGCCCCGGGCTATCCGAAATACAACATCGAACGCACTGGCGAGTATGACTATCGATTCTCGGTCGCCGTCGCCGGATTCGGCGAGAAGGAACTGTCGATCGAGGCGAAAGAGAACACCCTGACCATCAAGTGCGAGAAATCCAAGGAAGAGACCAGCAAGGGCGAAGTGCTCTATCAGGGCATCGCCGCGCGCGCTTTCGAGCGCGTCTTCCAGCTCGCCGACCACGTCCAGGTCAAGGGCGCCACCATCGAGAACGGTTTGCTGCACGTTGACCTCGTCCGGGAGATTCCCGAGGCGAAGAAGCCGCGCCAGATTCCGATCGGTAACGGCAAGCCCACTCTGGTCGAGGCGCAGGCTGCTTAAGCAACTTCGCTTGATGTCTTGAATGCGAACGCCCCGGACAATGTCCGGGGCGTTTTTATTTTATCGCGCGTCTTTCAGATGGCGCTCACAGCAGCGGATTGATCGGTGTCGTCGGCGCACCATTGTCCTCGGGCTTGGAATCTGAGGGCTTCGCAGTATCAGCCGGTGCGGGCGCGGCGGCATTGTCTTCGGGCGTCTTGTAGAGCTCGATCTTGCGGATCTCCTTGTGCTCCCCGGACGCCTTGCCGGTCGTCTGCGCCTGCTGCGTCGACGATGATTTCGCGCTCTTGTCCGTTTGCGGCTTGTCGGCCGATTTCTTCACCGACATCTCCGTCTTGGCAGCATCGGACTTCATGGTCGTATCGGGCTTCGCCGTCGGTGATGGGACCGCTGCCTTCGCCGACTGTGCCGGTTTGACGACAGGCTTCTTCTGAACCGGTTTATGCGGCTCGAGAGCGGGCGGCGTCAGCGCCGCACCGCGCTGCAAGGGCGCGGCATGCGTCGCGCGCGGCAACGGCGGCACCACCGGCTCGACCGTGTCGTATTCCTCGCGCACCACATAATCGCGGGGGCCATAGCCCGGGCCCGGCTCGCCCGGCTCGAAATAGCGGCGCGCCAGCGGCCGCACGGCGAGCACAGCACCGTCATAAGCATCGAGCACGACGCGCATCTCGCGGCCGCCATGATCGGTGGCAAGCAGCACATAGCGGCCGTTGCGCCAGACCGGGCCGCCGAGCGGATCAAGTCCAATGGAGCGGGTGATGGTGACCGCCTCGAACGCCGGCATCGCGCCGCCCGGCGCGGCGACAGCGCGCAACGGCTCGGCGTTGGCGCCAAGCGATCCGAACAGCGAAACGGCGGTGGCAAGAATGGTTGCGCGCTTCACGATAGCCCTCCCGATTGACCCGATCTGAATCGACAGCGCCGCGATACGACGCGCGCGCAGGCTCGGCGGGGATTGGGGCGTTCGACGGGCGGAAGTTCAGCTTTTTGCGGCGAATTGGCGAAAAGATGATGGCCCGCCTGGATTGATTCCAAGAGCGTGGAAACTGGCCTTCGTTTCGGTCGGAAACGCGCTATTGCGCCGGGACGTCGAGCGTCACGGTCCCGGGCGGAGGCATTTCCTCGGGCCGCATCTCATTGGCGTTGGCGTGTGCGTCAACGGCCGCACCCGGCACCGACCCGACTGCCGGTGTTGAGGGAATCGACGGCAGGTTCTGCGGAACGGCAGCATGTTGCTCACCACCGGACAACACGTCCGGTGCGTTTGCCTCCTGCGACGCCGGCGGCACATCGCCTGGCGCGGGTGCGAAGCGTTTGCTGTCGCGATGATGCAGCGGCTTCAGCGGTGTCGGCCCTTCCGCGTAAGGCGGCGGCGCCAGCACGGTGCGTGGCCGGGTTCGCGGCGTGGGCGGCGACGGAGCCGCCTGCGGGATGACAGGGTCCGATGCAACCGCCGGCCGCGGCATGGATGGTAATACACGCGGCAAGGCTTGCGCGCGCGGCAACGGCGTCGGCACGGGATCTGCCGCGACCTGCGGCGTCTCGATGCGCGGTGAAGGATCAACCGGCGGCGGCGGAACCGCCGCAGGCCGCGCAGGCTGCTCGCGCGGCGGCACGACCTGACGCACGACGCGACGCGGCTGCACCGGCTCCTGAACCGGCTCGCGCACCGCTGTTCGCACCGGACGCTGCGGTACCGCCGCACGCGGCGATTCCTGACGTTCGCGCGTCACGCGTGCCTGACGCTGCGGTACCGGTGCCGCGTCATAAGCTTGCGGGATCGAGATGATGCGCGGATTGGCGTCGTAATACGGCGAATAATCCGGCGGCCGCACCACCGTCGTCGTCGGCGTCGCCGAGACGATCCGGCCGCTGTCGGCCTCGATCACCACGCGGCTTTCGATGCCGCGCGGGTCGCGGGCGCGCACCAGATAGTAAGCGCCCTGCCGCATCGGCGAATCGAGCAACGCATAGCCGTAGGGGCGCAGTTGTGCGTCGAGCGTCACCGGCTCGGGCACGGATGGCGCGATGCTGCCGGTCTGCTGTGCCGGCGCACGCACCGCCAGCAGCACGATCGCA
>JBQCFU010000529.1:0-2144 GCA_051958775.1 Pseudolabrys sp. | reverse complement strand
CCGACGTGGTGAACAGCATCTGCGCGATATGGTCGAGGCCGGGGAACGGGCGCAGCCCGAAGAACAGCGCGTAGATGATCACAGCGGCGCGCATCCACAGCAACATCAGCAGGCAGAGCAGCACGCCGGTGAACAGGATCTGTCCGCCGGATGCCGGCTTCACGAAGATCATGCGCAGCAGGCTGACCGGCTCGCCGGCAGCAAGCCGCCGGCTCTTTTCGTAAAGGCCGATCGCGATCACCGGGCCGACCACCATGAAGCCGGCGAAGGCCGGGAACAGGATGTAGTCCCAGCCAAACCAGATCAGACCGGCGACCGTGGAGACCGACACCAGGAACACGAGCAGGCCGTAGGTCAGGCTCGCATTGGCATGGGTGCAGGTGTCGTGCCAGCCCTGCGACAGCCAGCGGAACGCCACGCCGGCGGGAAGATTGCGGTTCCAGCGTTCGGGGCGCGGCGCGGGCGGAAACACTGCGGGGATCGTTGTCATCGGTGGCCTCTTTCGGCGGTCTCTTCTCTACAGCACAGAGAGCGACGGGTTAGCGGCTGGTGCAGGCGGAGCGCGCCGCGGCGAACTGGCCGGGCGCGGCGCTGCCGCTGCGGACATGATCGACGCAATCGGGTTGCGACTGCGTCGCGACGTAGACGAGGTGGGCGTTGGCGCCGATCACCAGCAGCAGTGCGGCGACGATGCCGATCCAGAATGCGAGACGATAGGGCGAGATGCTGCGGGTCATCGTTTCGCCTCCTGAGCGTTCTGCTTGCGCAGATCGACCAGATAGAGCGTCAGGATCTTGCGATCGAGCGGCGACAGCCGGCCTTCCCACGACGGCATGTGACCCTGCCGGCCGCCCCAGACAGTGGTGAAGATCGATTGCGCGTCGCCACCATAGATCCAGAACTGATCGGTGAGGTCGGGCGCGCCGGCCTCGATGCTGCCTTTGCCGTTCTCGCCGTGGCAGGAGACGCAGTTCGCGGCGAACACGGTCTTGCCGGCGACGATCTCCTGCGGGGTGGCTTCCTTCGCCGCAGCGGAGTCCGACAGCGTGCGCACATAGGCGACGACATTGTCGACCTCGTTGCGCTTGAGCACCCCGTCGCGGCCGAAGGCCAGCATCTGCGAGGCGCGGGTCTTCGGATGCGCGGCGTTGATGCCGACGCTGATGGTCTCGGCGATCGCGTCGGCGTCGCCGCCCCACAGCCAGGTGTTGCCGACGAGACTCGGGAAGCCCTTGCCGCCCTTGTTGCCGTCGGCGCGCAGGCCGTGGCACACGGCGCAGTTGTCGCCGAACAGTGTGCGGCCGGTCTGCCGCACGATCTGCATCAACTGCGGATCGGCCTCGATCTGCTGATAGGTTTCCGCGTCGATCCGCTTGGTCCAGGTCGCGCGGTCGAGGGCCGCTTCCTTCAGACTTTCCGTGACCGTGTCGCGCTGGTCGATGCCGAGCAGGCCCTTGGTGTAGGTCACGCCGAGCGGCCATGCTGGCATCAGCACCCAGTAGCCGATCGAGAACAGTGCAGTGACGATGAGGAAGAAATAAACGACACGCGGCACCGGCGTGTTCAGCTCGGTGATGCCGTTCCATTCATGGCCGGTGGTCAGGTAACCGGTATGCGGGTCGCGTTGCTCGACGCTCATGACATCTTCCCCGGCTTGCCCGTCGCCGGCCTGTCGTCATCCTCAAGGATCGACGTGGCAGCGTGCTGGAACCGCGCACGATTGGCGGGCCAGAACGTATAAACAAGCACCGCGATGGAGAGCGCGATCAGATAGAAAAGTCCGAACGACTTTGCGAGCCAGACCGTGAAGTTGTGATCGAAGTCCATCATCATTCTCCCGGTCATTTCCCGATCATTGTCTTGACGGATGCCTGCGCCGGGGCGTCGAGTGCCGCGACCGGCTTGTTGGCGATGGGTGTGAGACGGCCGAGCACCTGCAGATAAGCGACGAGCGCATCCATCTCGGTGAGCCGGCCCGGCATGTTGTCGAAGGCGCGGATCGTGGTTTCCTTGCCGTAACGCTTGCCGACGCCTTCCGCCTGCGGCGAATCCGGCGCTGCCTGGCCATAGGCATCGGTGGTCGCGTTGGCGATCATGTCGTCGGTGTAGGGTACGCCGACCTTGCGCAGCGCCTTGAGGTGCAG
>JBQCFU010000528.1:0-5977 GCA_051958775.1 Pseudolabrys sp. | reverse complement strand
CATCACAGGATCAAGGACCATGCGGCAGCCCTGGGCAGCCCAATCCCCGGACATAGCTGACAATTCTCCCGGCGTTGCCGCGCTGGACATTTCCCCTGCCGACACGACGGGGCCGCGGTTCCGTATCGAGGACATCTATCCGAGCGTCGATGGCGGTCGCTACCCGGCCAAACGGGTGACAGGCGAACCGGTCGATATCTGGGCCGACATTTTCCGGGAAGGGCACGATGTGCTCGCCGCTGCACTGTTGTGGCGCCGCGAGGACCATCCGGACTGGCAACGGGTCCCGATGCAATTCGTCGGCAACGACCGCTGGCATGCGCAGTTCACACCCGAACAGCCCGGCTACTACCTGCTGACCATCGATGCCTGGTCCGATCAATTCGCCACGTGGCGCAAAGATATTCTGCTCAAGCGCAAGGCGGGTCTGTCGACGACCCTTGAATTCGAGGAAGGTTTTGCGCTCGCGCACGAATTGGCGGGGCAAAACCAAGAGGCTCTGCAAGCGATCCGCACGGCGCAGCACGACGGTGATCCGTCAGTCTTGCTCGACGATGCCGTTGCCGAGACGTTGAGATCGCCGACGCAGCGGCCGGACCTGACCTGTGGCGTCATCACGCTGCTGGTCGATCCGACAATCGCACGCGCTGGTGCGTGGTATGAAATGGTGCCGCGCAGTCAAGGCACCGAAGCCGGACGGCATGGCACGTTCGATGATTGCATCGCCCGGCTTCCGGACATCGCAGCCCTCGGCTTCGATGTCGTCTACCTGCCGCCGATCCATCCCATCGGCGAGACCAACCGCAAGGGACGCAACAACGCCGTCAAGGCTGCGCCGGGCGATCCCGGCAGCATGTATGCCATCGGCAGTGCCCTTGGTGGCCATGACGCCGTGCATCCCGAACTCGGCACCCTCGATGATTTCCGGCGTTTCGTCGCCGCTTGCCGCGAGCACGGCCTGCAGGTCGCACTGGACTTTGCGATCCAATGTTCCCCGGATCATCCCTGGCTGAAACAGCATCCCGACTGGTTCACCTGGCGCCGGGACGGCAGCATCCGTTACGCCGAAAACCCGCCGAAGAAGTATGAGGATATCGTCAATCCGGACTTCTATTGCGCCGACCGGATCGCCCTGTGGGAAGCGTTGCGCGACATCATCCTGTTCTGGGTGGGACAGGGTGTCCACATTTTCCGCGTCGATAACCCGCACACCAAACCGTTTCCGTTCTGGGAATGGATGATCCGGGAAGTCCGGCTGCGCGAGCCAAACGTAATTTTTCTGTCGGAGGCATTCACGCGCCCCAAGGTGATGAAAGGGCTCGCCAAGATCGGCTTTAATCAGTCCTACAGCTATTTCACCTGGCGCACGACCAAGGCTGAACTGCAGGAATATCTGACAGAGCTGACGAGCTATCCGACGCGAGAATATTTCCGGCCCAATTTCTTTGTCACCACGCCGGATATTCTGCCCGTGCAATTGCAGAGCGGCGAAGCATGGATGTTCAAGACCCGTTTCGCGCTCGCAGCGACATTATCGTCGAATTACGGAATCTATAACGGCTTCGAGTTGCTGGAGCACGAGCCCCTACCCGGCCGCGAGGAGTATCTCGATTCCGAGAAATACGAGATCAAGGTTCGCGACTGGAACAAGCCGGGCAACATCAAGCCCTATATCGGGCAGCTCAACCGCATCCGTCGGGACAATCCAGCGCTGTTGCAAACGAATAATCTGATTTTCGCACAACTCGATGACGGGCAGGTCATCGGTTT
The DNA here is from genome assembly GCA_051958775.1 of Pseudolabrys sp. Taxonomy (GTDB): domain Bacteria; phylum Pseudomonadota; class Alphaproteobacteria; order Rhizobiales; family Xanthobacteraceae; genus Pseudolabrys. The sequence goes on along the minus strand of JBQCFU010000528.1, from coordinate 4,207 downwards.
CGTCAAGGAGTCGATTGACCGCACCAACGCTGTTGCCGTTGCTATCGCGCTGTCACCCGGGCCGCACGAATTCTGGTTCCACTTCGGTGATATTCAGATCGGACCGGATGATGAACGCGCGCCCGTCCGCGCCATCGAAAACCTTGTGACCGGTGAGCGCCATGTTCTCGAATGGGGTGGCATTCGCCTGCGTATCGATCCGTCGAACGATCCCGCCCTCATCTTTCGTTGCTATGCCTAGGTTTCTGCCGTGAATATGATGTCGTCAGCGTCCGTGTCGCCAACGTCCACGCCCGTCGCCCAGCAGGACGACGAACTGTGGTATAAGGATGCGATCATCTATCAGCTTCACGTGAAGGCTTTCGCCGATTCAAACGGCGACGGCGTCGGTGATTTCGCTGGCCTGAGCCAGCGACTCGACTATTTGCAGGAGCTTGGCGTCACCACACTGTGGCTGCTGCCGTTCTATCCCAGCCCCGGGCGCGACGACGGCTACGACATTGCCGATTACGGAGACATCAACCCGGCGTTCGGCACCATGAAGGATTTCCGGCGCTTCATGCATGAAGCGAAGCGCCGCAATCTGCGCGTCATCACCGAACTGGTCGTCAACCACACCTCCGACGAGCATCCCTGGTTCAAGCGCGCCCGCCGCTCGCCGTCCGGCTCGAGCGCGCGCAATTGGTATGTCTGGAGTGATACCGATCAGAAATACCAGGAAACGCGGATCATCTTCACGGATACCGAGAAATCCAACTGGGCGTGGGACGATACTGCGCAGGCGTACTACTGGCATCGCTTCTTCTCGCATCAGCCAGACCTGAATTTCGACAATCCGCGCGTGGTGAGCGCCGTCGTTCAGGTCATGAAACGCTGGCTCGATACGGGTGTGGACGGATTCCGGCTCGATGCGGTGCCCTATCTGCGTGAGCGAGACGGCACCAACAACGAAAACCTGCCGGAAACTCACGAGATTCTGAAGATCTTGCGCAGCGAGCTCGACGCTTATGCACCGAACAAGGTGTTGCTGGCCGAGGCCAATCAATGGCCGGAAGACGTACAGCACTATTTCGGCGACGGCGACGAATGCCACATGGCCTACCACTTCCCGCTGATGCCGCGCATCTACATGGCGATCGCGCAGGAAGACCGCTTCCCGATTGCCGACATCATGCGGCAGACACCGGACATTCCGGCGAATTGCCAGTGGGCGATGTTCCTGCGCAATCACGACGAGTTGACACTGGAAATGGTCACCGACAGCGAGCGGGACTATCTCTGGACGACTTACGCGGCCAATCCGCGCGCGCGCATCAATCTCGGTATCCGTCGCCGTCTTGCGCCACTCATGGACAATGACCGGCGCAAGATCGAGCTGATGAACTCGCTGCTGTTCTCGATGCCGGGAACGCCGATCATCTATTACGGCGACGAGATCGGGATGGGCGATAACATCTATCTCGGCGACCGCAACGGCGTCCGCACGCCGATGCAGTGGACGCCGGATCGCAACGGCGGATTCTCTCGTGCCGATCCTGCGCAGCTCTATCTCCCCTGCATCATGGACCCGATCTACGGCTACAACGCCGTGAACGTCGAAGCGCAAGCGAGCAGCCTGTCATCGCTGTTGAGTTGGATGAAGCGGCTGATCGCGGTCCGCAAATCGAGCAAGGTGTTCGGCCGCGGCACGCTGACCTTCATCCGGCCCAAGAACCGCGCAGTGCTGGTCTATGCCCGGCAATACACCGATGACGTGATCATTTGCGTCGCCAACCTGTCGCGCTCGGCGCAATTTGCCGAAATCGATCTCAGCCCCTGGAAGGGCCGCATCCCGCTGGAAATGCTGGGTCGAACGCGCTTTCCGCGGATCGGTGACCTGCCTTATCTTGTCACGCTGCCACCTTACGGCTTCTTCTGGTTCCAGCTCACCGACGACCAGGAAACCCAACAGGAACCAAGTCTGCCACGCGAACTCACCACGCTGGTGATGCGCGATGGCTGGGAGGCGCTGCTCACCGGCCGTGCACGCCGCTCGCTCGAGGCCGATGTGCTGCCGGGCTTTTTACAGGAGCGGCGCTGGTTCGCCGGAAAGTCGGCGGCGAAGGTCGACACGATCTTGTCGCAAGCGATCCCGCTGGAACACGCCGACGACCGTTTTCTGCTCACGGTTATCGATACCCAGGCGGATGAATCGCTACAACGCTATCAGCTTCCATTGACTATCCGCTGGGAACGGCACGATCGCGTTCCGTGTCACCCTTCCGCGGTCCTTGCCGCCGTACGCCGTGGTCCACGCGAGGGAACGCTCCTGGATAGCGCAGGCGAACGCGAATTTGTCTCGATGCTGCTTGCCAAGCTGCAGGATGGGGAAACGATCACAGCCCACGACGCCAGGCTCGTCTTCACACCAACCGAGACGTTCAAGATGTTACCGGTGCCGCACGTCGCCAGCGTGAATTCCGGGCAACGCGAACAGTCCAACACCACGTTGACGATCGAGCACGAATACGTCGTCAAGCTTCTTCGGCGTCTGCAGGCCGGGCAACACCCTGAAATCGAAATGGGACGCTTTCTGAGCGACGAAGCCCCCTTTGCCAACGCGCCGCAGATGCTGGGTTCGCTTGAACTGATCGAAAATGGCGAACCGACCGCGCTCGCGATCGTGCACCGCTATGTCGAGAACCAAGGCGACGCCTGGCAGGTGGTGACTTCGGCTTTGGCCCGCTACGCCGAAGAACAGCGGATCCTGACCAACGAAAAACCGACTGACAGTGCGGAGCGCGAGCCGCTGTTGCACCGCATCCGGCAGATCGGGCGGCGGACCGCGGAACTGCATCAGACGCTGGCAAGCCGGGCCGACATTCCGGCTTTCGCGCCGGATCCCGTCACCAGCCATGATTTCGATCAATGGCGCGATCGCCTGCTGGCACATGCCGAACTGGTGTTCGAGCAATTGTCGCGCCGGACGCTCGACAGCGGTGTAACGGAAGCGGAGTCCATCAAGGAGCTTGCCCGCCACCACGATCGCGTCATCGCTTATGTGCAGAGCCTTGCCGAGATCGATCCGCTGGCACTGAAAATCCGCCACCACGGCGACCTGCATCTGGGACAAATCCTGATTGCCAAGGACGATGCTTTCATCCTCGACTTCGAAGGCGAGCCGCAGCGTTCGCTGGCAGAGCGCCGCCAAAAGGCTCCCGCCGCGCGTGACGTCGCCGGTCTCGTGCGGTCGATCGACTATGCAGCCGCGTCGGCCATCACGGCACTGGGCGATATGCCCGCCGACGAGCGCCGCACGCTTGCCGACAAGCTCGGAACGCTGCGCGACGAACTGACCGTCGCGCTCTGGGAGGGCTACCGGGAAGGCTTGACCGACCAGCGGCTGTGGCCTGCCGAAGAGGAAGGCCAGCAGGAACTGCTCGCGTTCTTCGAACTGGAAAAAGCGCTCTACGAGATCGAATACGAAATCGAGAACCGTCCGGACTGGTTGCATATCCCGGTCGGTGGCGTCATCCGGATTCTGCAGCGGGCGGGCGTGTGGCAACCATGAATACGCCCATGACCCTCTCCGCCGAAGCACGCGCCATTCTCGACGGCCGACACTCCGATCCGTTCGATTACCTCGGCTGGCATCGCGACGGCGAGACGCCGGTTGTGCGGGCGTTCCTGCCCAACGCGGAGCGCGTCGAGGTTGTGACGGACAATGGCAAGACTTATCCGCTGGAACGGCTGCATGATGCGGGACTGTTCGTCGGCCGAGGCTCCGACGATCCGCGCTATCGTTTGCGCGCGCAATACGCCGGCCGGCAGGTCGAACTGGAAGATCCTTATCGCTTTCAGCCGATCTTGAGTGACTTCGATCTGCACCTGCTCGGCGAAGGCCGGCACCTAAAGCTTTACGAAAAGCTCGGCGCGCATCCGATGCAGCATGACGGCATCAACGGGGTCGGCTTTGTCGTCTGGGCGCCCAATGCGCAGCGCGTCAGCGTCGTCGGTGATTTCAATTTCTGGGACGGTCGCCGCCATCCGATGCGGGTGCGCGGCAACGGATACTGGGAGCTTTTCGTTCCCGATTGCCGCGCAGGTGATCAGTACAAATACGAAATTCTCGCACGCGACGGAACGCTCCTTCCGCTGAAAGCCGATCCTCTTGCCTTCGCCAGCGAGATGCGCCCCTCGACCGCCTCGATCGTTATCGATATCGATC
>JBQCFU010000527.1:0-5066 GCA_051958775.1 Pseudolabrys sp. | reverse complement strand
GAGCGTCTTGAGCAATGCGGACACCGAGCCGCTCTTGCCGAGCGCAGCGACGCGCACTGCTTCGAGCGCGGCCTCGTCGCCGGCGCCGTTGACCGCGCCGAGCAGTTCTTGTTCGAGCGTTGCGATATCCGCCATCATGTCACTCCGGCATCACAAACAGGTCGGTGTCGTGCGGCTTGCCGCCCGCCTGCGTGAGCATCGCATGGACCTGCCCGCGATGATGGGTCTGGTGATTGAAGAAATGCGTCACGAGCTGCCAGCGCGGCCTGGTGACTTCGCGGTTGAGACCGCCGGAGAACCAGGTGAGGTCGCCCTTGGTCCATTCGGGATCGAACTCATCCGCCCACGCGATAATGGCCGCATCGGCCGCCCCGCGCGCGCGCTTGAGATCGCTCCAGTCCGGATAGAGCGCCACCGACTCTCGAATTCCGACAGCAGGCTTCGGCCAGTCGGCGAACCGGCTCATCCACTGCCGGTCGCCCCACAGCAGATGATTCAGTGTCTGATGGATCGAGCCGAAAAACGCTCCGCGGTCCAACCGTCTCTCGTTATCGGAGAGACGGTCGGCAACGCCGTAGAGGTTTTCATTTTGCCAGCGATTGTAACGCGACATCCGCTGGACATAAGCGGCATCGATCATCGGTCGCCAGTCCGGAGCATGATCTCGCGATCACGCGCCTCGAGAATTACGCCGGAAGAGCGGCCTTGGCCTTCTCGACGATCGCCTGGAACGCAGCCGGCTCGCGGATCGCGAGATCGGACAGCACCTTGCGGTCGATAGTGATGCCGGACTTGTCGAGGCCGTTGATAAACTTCGAATAGGTCAGGCCGAACGGGCGCACCGCGGCGTTGAGCCGCTGGATCCAGAGCGCGCGGAACGTGCGCTTGCGGCGCTTGCGATCGCGGAACGCGTACTGGTTGGCCTTCTCGACCGCCTGCTTGGCGATCCGGATCGTATTCTTGCGACGGCCGTAAGAGCCCTTCGCGGCCTTGAGCACCTTCTTGTGCTTGGCGTGAGCGGTAACACCGCGTTTGACGCGCGCCATGATTCAGTCTCCTTCAGGAATTCCGCAATGAATGGGTCAAGAGAGCTGCGTGAGGCAGCCACCGGGTCAGCCGTTCGGCAGCCAGTATTTCTTGATGTTGTCGCCATCGGTCTTGAACAGCACCCGCGTGCCGCGATGGTCGCGGATCTGCTGGGTTGTGCGCTTGATCATGCCGTGGCGCTTACCGGACTGCTGGTATTTCACCTTGCCGGATGCGGTAATCTTGAAGCGCTTTTTGGCGCCCGATTTGGTCTTCAGCTTGGGCATTTGGCTCTCCTGTTCCGGACGGAAAACCGCCGGAATTGATGCTCCGTAGGAGCGTATTTGCTCGGATTGAGCGGGTTTCATCGCCACGGCAGCCCTTTACCGGCCGGGCCATGAAGGGCGGCGTTATGGCAGAGAGCCTGGAAAATGGCAACCGGTCTGCCAAGGCGCAGGAACCTCGGCCGGACGGGTCCACTTGATGCCAGGAGCCCGTCTAGAAGCCCTTTTCGCGTCCTCGGGAGCATCCATGCCGTCTGAGATGCCGTCGTCCTTCCGCTTCGCCCGTGTGGCCATGCTTGGCGCGCTGATGCTCGTCCTGCCGCTGGCCGGGTCCGTCCCGGAGGCGGCGGCCAGAACGGCGCCCCGGACCGCCGCTTCTGCCGCGTTCGACGGCCACTGGAGCGTCGTGGTGATCACCGATCGCGGCCCCTGCGACCGGGCCTATCGCTATGAGATGCGGATCGAACGGGGTCGGATCAGCTATGCCGGCAACGCGGCCGTCGATTTTAGCGGGCAGGTGACCCCGGCCGGAACCGTTCGGGTCGATCTTGGGCAGGGTCAGGCATCGGCGCGCGGAACTGGCAAGTTGGGGCATGAGACCGGCGCCGGAGTCTGGACAGGCCAATCTCCGAATGGGGCCTGTGGCGGGCGCTGGGAGGCGGAGCGGCGCTGACTGCCACTGGGCTCGGCGGAATAGAAAACCCCGGCTCTGCAGGTGCAAAGCCGGGGTTTTTCCGTGACCGGTGGATCGGCGTTAGCGCGGCGCCAGGATCATCACCATCTGCCGGCCTTCGAACTTGGCCGACTGTTCGATCTTGGCGATCGTGGCGGTGTCGTCGCGCACACGGTCGAGCAGCTTGAAGCCGAGCTCCTGGTGCGCCATTTCGCGGCCGCGGAAGCGCAGGGTGATCTTCACCTTGTCGCCTTCCTCGAAAAATCGCTGCATCGCCTTCATTTTCACGTCGTAATCGTGATCGTCGATCATCGGGCGGAGCTTGATCTCCTTGACCTCGACGACCTTCTGCTTCTTGCGGGCTTCGGCCGCCTTCTTCTGCGCCTGGTACTTGTACTTGCCGTAATCCAGGATTTTGCAGACGGGCGGCGCTGAATTGGGTGCAATTTCGACCAGATCGAGCCCTGCGGCCTGTGCCATTTCAAGGGCGGTCTGAATCGGGGTCGGACCGTGGTTGGTACCGGCGGTGTCGATCAGCTGGACCTCGCGGACGCGGATCTCCTCGTTGATGCGCGGACCGTCTTTCTTGACGGGCGGCGCGGCTTTCATCGGACGGCGAATGTTCGTGGCTCCTCTAGCTGTTGTCAGGAAACGCGGATCGTCAAAGCTGGTTCGGCTCCTGGGTCAATAAACCCCGGCGGAACGAGCCTCCTACCAAAGATTGGAAGAAAAAGGCCGCAAGTCAACGTCGTGCGCGCGCAAATTGCCGCATCCTTTAGAAACGGTACCGGGAAGCCACACGCATCAGCGGGCGTGGTGCGGGTTGGCTCGGCGCTGGGCGGCGACTTCCGCATAAAGCGCCAATGTTTGCTGCGCGACCGCCGCTTCGCTGAACTGGCCGAGCACCCAGTCCCGTCCACGGGCACCGATGGCGTCGCGCGCCGGATACGGCATCGAAAACACCCGCAGCAGCGTATCGGCAAGCGCCGTATCATCCCCGGCGGGGAACCGCAGGCCGGTCATCAGGTGCTCCGGCACCGCCGGCGGCGACAGCACCACATCCGGTCCGGCCGCCACGTCGGAAACCACCACCGGCCGCGCCATCGCCTGCGCCTCGACGATCGCGCGCTGCAGCCCTTCCGGCTGAACCGCGGCCGAAACCACGACGGACGCCGCAGCATAGGCCGCCGGCAGATCCTCGCACGCACGTCCGAGGCGGATGATCCCGGCGGTATCCGAGGACAGCACCAGATCCCAGAGTTCGCCGGCATATTGAGTCTGGCCGCGATCCTCGCCGACGAAGACGCAGAGAAAATTCTTCAGGCCACGCTCGCGCAGCCGCTGCGCCGCGCGCACCATCACATGATGTCCCTTGCGGCGGATCAGCCGTCCGACGACGAGGATCACGCGGGTTTCCGGTCCGATGCCCCACGCTGCGCGCACTGTTTCGATGCGCTCACGGGTCATCTTGCCGATGTCAAAGCGCGCGACATCGAGGCAGCCGGGAATGACGCGGATACGATCCCACGGCGTGCTGTAGCGGTCGACCGCGAGCTGCGCGATCTGCTCGCTCGGGGCGATCATGCGATCGCCGCGCACCATCACGCTGTTGTAGAGCCGCTTGAACAGATTCTGCTCGCGGAAGCCCTTGTGCCAGGTGGTGATCAGCGGCAGCCCGGTGCGGCGCGCCGCAAGGAAGGTGCACCATGCCGGCGCCCGGCCGTGAGCATGAATAATGTAACAGCCGCGCTCGCGGGCAATGCGCGCCAGGGCAAAGCCGTTGCGCAGCATCACGAACGGATTCTTGCTGGCGACATTGAGACGGATCAATTCGCCACCGGCGCCAAGCACATCCTTCACCAGCCGGCCGCCACTCGACACGACAATGGCCTTGTGCCCGGCCGCAGTCAGCATGCGCACCAGTTCGACAGCACTGTGATCGGCCGCGCCGGCGTCGAGCGTTGGGACGGCGATCAGCGCGGTGAGCGGCTTCAGCGACACGATACGGGCAGAGGTAGCCGGCAATCGCAACTCCGGAGACAAATGTCGGGCCGGTATGCTGGACATCAACGATCCTGTGCAAGGAGAAGCAAACAAGAACGGCGGTTATGCCGCGCCAAGTGACGTCGCGCCAAGCGACACTGTCCCGGGATGCGGCGCGCGATCGATGCCGTCAAAAGCCATGCTCTCGATATTGTGCGCGGCGCGATCCGGCGAATCAGAACTGTCATTCGTCGCGAGCCAGCAAAGAGGTATAGACCCCGCGTGTCGCCTCGGCAACGCTGCGGGGAGAAAACAAGAACTCGGCGAACTGACGCGCTCGTGCGCCCAGTGCCGCATAGGCGGTGGTGTTGAGCGACAGCGCGGCGTGCAAAGCTTGTGCGATTTCATCGGCATGGCCGGCGCGGACGACCCAGCCGGTGCGTAAATCCTCAGGCATTCGCGGGGGAAACAGCGTGTGTTCGGGCAGCGTTCCCGCTGCGGACACCACGACCGGGCGGCCCATGGCTTGCGCTTCCGCAACGACGCGAGCGGTGCTGGGCGGTAACGATGGCGTGACCACGACGATATCCGACGCTGCCAGGGCGAGTGCCAGGGGTGGCGCGGCGCCGCGAACCGCATGCGGTTCGTCGTCGATCGGGCCGACAAAGCGCACCAGCGTCTCAAGGCCATGTGTTTGTGCGCGCTCGCGCAAGGTGCGGATATATTTAGAGCGACGGCGCGCGTCGTCGGCCAGTACCAGCAGCGTGTTGCGTTCGCCGCGCAGACCGATCAGCAGCCGCATCGCTTCGAGGATCGCAAGCTGCCCGTTCGTCTCGTCGAGCGGTTGCGGCGCGAAGATCACGCGCTGTCCGGCGAGCACACCCCAGGCGCGGCGCATCGCACCAATCTGCTGATCGCTCACGGCGGCGGCGCTGAACGCTGCTGTGTCGATGCTGCGCGGCACGACGGTGATCTTGTCGGGCGCGATCCCGTAGCGTTCGATCATCGCCAGCGACACGAAGCTCGAGGGCGGGATCACTAAGGTCGAGGACTACCTCGGCATCGACAACCTCTACGACTCGGTGAACACGCCGCTGATC
>JBQCFU010000526.1:0-3786 GCA_051958775.1 Pseudolabrys sp. | reverse complement strand
CCGATCTGATCTGCCTCATCACCGGCCGTGAACCGCCGTTCGGTCTCAAGCCGAAATCCACGGCGGCCGATGCGGCTCGTGCGCAGGCGGAAGAAGCCCTCGGAGGCGCGCCATGAGCCCCACCACCCAGGGCGGGATCGTTCTCGTCGTCACGCTGATCGTGCTCTTGTCCGGCGCGCCGGTCGCCTTCGGGCTCGGCGCGATTGCGGTGTCGTTCCTCGTCATTTTCCAGGGAGTCGACTCCCTGCGCGTCGCGGCTGAGACGTTCTATTCCGGCCTCAACGACTTCACGCTCGTCTCGATCCCGATGTTCGTGATGATGGGCGCGGCGATCGGCTCGTCGCCGGCCGGCAAGGATCTCTACGAGGCGCTGGAGCGCTGGCTCTATCGCGTGCCGGGTGGTCTGGTGATTTCCAATCTCGGTGCTTGCGCGATCTTCGCGGCGCTGACCGGTTCGTCGCCGGCCTGCTGCGCGGCGATCGGCAAAATGGGCATCCCGGAGATGCGCCGCCGCGGTTATCCCGACGACGTCGCCACGGGTTCGATCTGTGCCGGCGGCACGCTCGGCATCCTGATCCCGCCGTCGATCACTTTCATTCTCTACGGCATCGCCACCGAGACATCGATCGGCCGCCTGTTCCTCGCCGGCGTGGTGCCGGGCCTGATGCTCACCGGCCTGTTCATGCTGTGGACGGTGTTCATCATCCGCCGCCGCGGCTTCCGCTCGCACGCGCCGGACTTTCGCTATTCCTGGAAGGAGAAATTCCAGTCGGTCCCCAAGATTGCGCCATTCCTGCTGATCATCGCCGGTGTGATGTACGTGCTGTACGGCGGCGTCGCGACGCCGTCGGAAGCAGCCGGCGTCGGCGCCGCGCTGTGCGTCGTGCTCGCGGTGCTGATCTACCGGATGTGGTCGCCGGACAAATGGTGGCTGATCCTGCGCGACACCACCCGCGAGTCGGTGATGATCCTGATGATCATCGCCGCCGCGGTGCTGTTCGGCTACATGCTGACGTCACTCTACCTGACGCAGACGCTGGCGCAGGGGATCGCCGACATGCATGTGAACAAATGGGTCCTGATGGGGCTCATCAACGTGTTCCTGCTGGTCTGCGGCTTCTTCATCCCGCCGGCGGCGATCATCCTGATGACGGCGCCGATCCTGCTGCCCATTATTACGGCAGCCGGGTTCGACCCGGTCTGGTTCGGCGTGGTGATCACCATCAATATGGAGATCGGCCTCATTCATCCGCCTGTCGGATTGAACATCTATATCGTCAATTCGATCGCTCCGGACGTTCCGGTGACCAAAGTGATGTGGGGGACGATCCCCTATGTCGGGTGTATGATGTTGCAGATCGTCATCCTCTGCATATTTCCGGAGTTGGCGACATGGCTGCCGGACCATCTGATGGGGGTGGCGGCGCCGCACGTGAGGTAACAAGGTTCCACAACCTATGAACACGTCGTTTTTCGGTGAACTGCTTCAGTCCATCAGCGATCGCGGCCGGGCGCTTATCGACCGCGCCCGGGATCGTCGAACCGGCGAATCCCAGTCGCAGGACCGGATTGAGGAGTGTGAGGACCTGCTTTCGGCCCGCGGTGAAGCCTCCGGCGTGGCGCTCGCCCGGGACATCCTGCAGCGTTATTCGGAACTCACCACCGGACCGCGCATCGCCTTTTTTGAGGCGCTCGCGGAAAAGTTCGGGCCGGATGACGACAAGCTGAAGGCGGCGGTGGCCGCCTGGCAGGAGAAGCCATCCGACCGCACCGCCGCCGATCTGCAACGCGCCGCCGAGCCGCGCCGGCAGGAACTGCTGCGCCGGCTCAATCTCGCGCCGAGCGGGACGCGGGCGCTGGTGCATATGCGCGAGCAGTTGCTCGATGTGCTGCCGCGCCGCGATGATCTCAAATCGGTCGACCGCGACTTCGTGCATCTGTTCGCGTCGTGGTTTAACCGTGGTTTCCTGGTGCTGCGCCATATCGACTGGGGCACGCCGGCGCTGATCCTGGAAAAGATCATCCGCTACGAAGCGGTGCATGAGATTCGCGGCTTCGACGATCTGCGCCGCCGCATCGATCCGCCGGATCGGCGCTGCTACGCCTTCTTCCATCCGGCACTGGTGGACGAGCCGCTGATCTTCGTCGAGGTCGCGCTGACGCGCGGCATTCCCGATGCGATCGCGCCGATCCTGATCGGCAAGCGCGACCCGCTCGATCCGGCCAAGACCAACACCGCGGTGTTCTATTCGATCTCCAATTGCCAGAAGGGACTGGCCGGCGTGTCGTTCGGCTCGTTCCTGATCAAGCAGGTGGTCGAGGAAATCTGCCGCGAGTTCCCGAAGCTCTCGACCTTCGTGACGCTGTCGCCGGTGCCGAACTTCCGCAAGTGGCTCGATCAGGAACGCGCCGACGGGAATTCGCGCGTGCTGTCGGCGGAAGACCGCGAAGCGCTGAAAAATCTCGACGTGCACGGCTGGTATCAGGTGCCGAAGCATCGCGATCCGGTGCGTGATCCGTTGTTGCGTGCTGCGGCCTATTACTTCCTGCGCGCGCGCAGCAAGCGCGGCGGTCCGGTCGATGCGGTGGCGCGGTTCCATCTCGGCAACGGCGCACGGCTCGAGCAGATCAACTGGCTCGGCGATGTGTCGGAGAAGGCGCTCGCCCAGTCCTATGGGCTGATGGTCAACTATCTCTACGATCTCGACGAGATCGAGAAGAACCACGAGAACTATGTAGCCGGTGGCCCGGTCGCGGCATCGAACCAGGTGTCGCGCATCCTGCGGCCGCAGCTTGAGCTGGTGCCGGTGGGTGGATGAGAGCTAGGTTTTAATCCGCGCTCTATCAGTTCGTCATGGCCGGGCTTGTCCCGGCCATCCACGTCTTTGGTGACGATGAAACGACAATAAGACGTGGATGCGCGGGTCAAGCCCGCGCAGGACGTGGAGAGATAGCGCGCAAACGGCCCTTCAACTTTTCCCGTAAACCGGCACGACCGCGCCGCGCGTCACCGCATTGTCGGCCGATGCGAGGAACAGGATTGTCGCGGCTACGTCATCGACGGACGGCCATGCGGCATGATCCGCCTTCGGCATTGCCTTGCGGTTTGCCGGCGTATCCATGGTTGAGGGCGCGACCGCATTGACCAGAATGCCGTCGCCGGCCGTTTCCTGCGCCATCGCCACGGTCAGCGCCGCGACACCGGCCTTGCTGATCGCATAGGCGGTCATACCCGCGCCGCTGCGCCATTCCAGCGCCGGTCGCGCGGCGACATTGACGATGCGGCCCCCGCCGGACATGACGCCAATGGCGGCGCGGCAGCACAGGAGGCAGGAGATCAGATTGCCATCGAGCTGCGCTTGCAAGGCAGCACGATCGGTGTCGGCCACTTTGCCTGCGGCGAAGCCGCCGGCAATATGGATCGATGCCCATAAGGGCGACACGCCGCTATAAAGCCGCGCGACCCCGGCTTCGTCGGCCAGAGTGCCGGCTTCGACCAGGGTCAGTTTCGGATTGTCGCGCAACGGATGGCGCTCGGCGTCCTTGGCATCGCGATAAGGAACGCGACACTGCGCGCCGGAGGCAATCAGCCTGGCGACGACGGCATTGCCGAGCGCGCCCGTGCCGCCGGTGACGATGACTGTTCGGCCGCTGAAATCATGCATGGTCGCGACCCCTTCTTGAACACGATCAGTGACGTCCGCGCTTCACGCGCATCGGCAAGACCTGGAATTCGATCCAGTTCCGCACCTCGGCGGTGCGCATGATCCGGTCGAGCACGTTGCG
>JBQCFU010000525.1:0-5089 GCA_051958775.1 Pseudolabrys sp. | reverse complement strand
TGCCGTCATGCGGCCTTCCCCACCGGCGCGTGGATCGGCTCCAGCGCCATGTCGCGGATCTTCACCCGCGCCGAGATCACGCCCTTGCGGCCGTCCTCGAACGTCACCTCCGTCGAGATGTCGGCTTCGCTCGAACCGTCGTACAGCGCGGTGACGAGCGGCGCATAGCGCTCGGCGATGAAGCCACGCCGCACTTTCTGGGTGCGGGTGAGTTCGCCGTCGTCGGGATCAAGTTCCTTGTGCAGGATCAGGAAGCGCTTGACCTGCGCGCCGGCCATGATCGTCTCCGATGCGAGCGACTTGTTCACCTCGGCGACATGCTCCGCGATCATATCGTAGACCAGCGGATGGCCGGCGAGTTCCTGATACGATGCATAAGCGACGTTGTTGCGCTCGGCCCAGCTACCGACCGCCGTGAGATCGATATTGATCATCACCGCGACGTAATCGCGCTTGTCGCCATAAGCGACGACCTCGCGGATGTTCGGATAGAACTTCAGCTTGTTCTCGACATATTTCGGCGGAAACAGCATGCCGTTGTTGAGCTTGCCGACGTCCTTGGAGCGGTCGATGATCTTCAGGTGCCCGGTCTTCTCGTCGAAGAAGCCGGCGTCGCCTGTATTCACATATCCGTCGGCGGTGCGCACCTCGGCGGTCTTGGCCTTGTCCTTGAAAGATTCGGTGAACATCCCCGGCGAGCGGAACTGCACCTCGCCGTCGTCGGCGATGCGGAGATCGACGTTCGTCATCGCCGGCCCGACCGTGTCGGAATAGATCTGTCCGTCCGGCTGCGCGGTGACATAGAGGAACGCTTCGGTCTGTCCGTAAAGCTGCTTCAGGTTGAGACCGAGCGAGCGGTAGAATGCGAACAGGTCGGGACCGATGGCCTCGCCCGCCGTATAGGCGACGCGCACACGCGACAGGCCGAGCGTATTCTTCAGCGGTTCGTAGAGCACCAGCCTGCCGATGCCGTAAAGGAGCCGGCCGATGAACGGCACCGGCTCGCCGTTGAGCAGTTTCTCGCCGTAACGCCGCGCGATGCCGATGAAGGTGCGGTACAGCCATTTGTTCAGCGCGCTCGCATCCTCCATCCGGATGGTGACGCGGGTGAGCAACTGTTCAAGCGTGCGCGGCGGCGCGAAATAGAAAGTCGGCCCGATCTCGCGCAGATCCTGCTGCACCGTCTCCGGGCTTTCCGGGCATGCCATGCAGAAGCCGGCGACGAGGCTCTGCGCATAATTGAGATAATGATCGCCGACCCAGGCGAGCGGCAGGTAAGCGAGCGCCACGTCCTGCTCGGTCAGCTTGTCGAATGTGACGGTGTCCATCGCCGCCTGCACCGAGCGCGCGCAGGTCAGCATCACGCCCTTGGACTGGCCGGTGGTGCCGGAAGTGTAGAGGATGATCGACGGATCGTCGCCGCCGCCGTTGGCGATGCCGTCGTCGATGATCTTCGCGAAGGCCGGGTCTTTCAGCGCCTCGGCGCCATCCTTGATGATGTCGGCGATCGGCGTCAGCCGGCTGTGATCGTAATCGCGCAGCCCCCGCGGCTCGTCATAGAACATGCGCTCGAGCTTCGGCAGCCGGTCCTTGATCGTGATGATCTTGTCGACCTGCTCCTGATCCTCGACGGCGGCAAAGCGGATTTCCGCGTGCGCCAGCACGAAGGCCAGTTCCTCGGCGACCGCGTCGGCATAGACCGGAACCGGAATGGCCCCGAGCATCTGCGCCGCCATCACCGACATATAGAGCCGCGGCCGATTGCCGCCGACGATGGCCATGGTGTCGCCGCGGCGCAGGCCGAGCCGATACAGCCCGGCGGCATAGCTGCGCGTCTCGTCATAGACCCGGCGCCAGGTCCAGGTCTGCCAGATGCCGAGGTCCTTGTGACGAATGGCCGGGCGATCGCCGAACTGCCGGGCGTTACGCACCAGCAGCTTGGGAAACGTGTTCATCGCCGCATGAGACCCGTCGGCCAGCCTGCCGGTCATGCTGCATCCTCCCCTCGGTTTGGCGCCTTGTGCCGGATATCGGCAGCGCTCTTTCACCGTTATGGGACCGCCGCTGTTACGCGGCGATCATGCCCGTTATTTGCCCGTCTACAGGATAACAGATTTCAGCTTACCGACATCATCACAAGCGCCGGCTTGACAGACATGGAGGGGCAGTATCGGATACCAACGCGGGTCTGTTCAGGCCGCCCCTCCTCCCATCGACAGCGCGGTACCGGCCGGCTTCATTCGCCGTAGCGCGCCAGCCGTTCAGGGCTGAGCACGGTGATTCCACCGTGTTCGAGCTTCAGCAGCTTCTTGGCTTCCAGCTCCTGCAAGCTCTTGTTTGCCGCCTGCCGCGACAGACCGCACAGCAGGCCGATCTCTTCCTGAGAGATTTCCAAATGCGGCACCGGGTCGTTGTAGAGCACCGGGTTGAACAGCCAGGAAATGTTCCGCGCCAGCCGACCGGTCGCATCCAGCATCCGGTCGTATTCCGCGAGCGCGATGAACTGGCCGAGCCGCTCGTTGAGCTGACCGACCAGAAACCGGTTGAAGGCGACACTGTTCTCGAACAGCCAGAGGAAGGTGGCGCGGTCCATCAGCGCCATGCGGGTGTCGCGTAGCGCGACGAGGTCATAGCGACGCGGCTCGTTCTTGAGAATCGAACCTTCGCCGAACCAGCCCCCGGCACGCAGGCCCGCGAGCGTCACCGCCTTGCCGCCGCGCGACACGGTGCCGAGCCGGATCAGTCCGGTCGACACGCCGGTCCAATAATCGAGCCGGTCGCCGCGATGGCAGATATAGCCGCCCTTGGCATAGCTCTTCTCGATCACGCCGCGGCGCGCGGTCTCGAACTCCCGGTCGGTCAGAAACCGCGACCAGGACGCGATCTTGCGGAGTGTGTCTTCGGAAACCATCTGCGCCCGGCGTTATTATCGCCGGCAATTATGTGCAGCGAGGTGCACCAGACTCAAGGCCATCATTCGGCGGCTTTCAACAGCGGCGCGCCGCCGGCGCGGAATTGCTCGCGCAACACCGCCTCTTCCTTTTTGGCGATGCCGAGATGCCGCTGCTTGACCGGACCGTAGCCGCGGATCTTCTCCGGGATCGACGCGAGCGCCACCGCCGTCGCATGGTTCGCCGGCGTGAGGTTCTGCATCAGCTCCGACAGCAGCGCCTCGTAGTCCGCAATCAGCTTGCGCTCGGTGCGCCGCTCCTGCGTGTAGCCGAACGGATCGAGCGGCGTGCCGCGCAGGCCGCGCAGCGAAGCGAGCCCACGGAACACCGGCAGCATCCACGACCCGAACGTCATTTTCTTCGGCTCGCCGGTGACAGGGTCGTGACGCGCAAGCAGCGGCGGCGCCAGATGGAATTCGAGCCGCACCGGCTCCTTGGCGAAGGTCGCCTTGAGCTGCTTGCGGAATGAATCGCCGGAATAAAGCCGTGCGACCTCGTATTCGTCCTTGTAAGCCATCAGCTTGAACAGATAGCGCGCCACGGCGTCGGCAAGGCTGTCCTGTCCCGGCACGCGCTCGGCTTCCGCCGCCCGCGCACGCTCGACCCAGTCACGATAGCGCGCCGCATAGCGCGCGTTCTGATAGTCGGTGAGGAACGAGACGCGGCGCGCCACGCGCTCGTCGAAGCTATCCGACAGGCGGCGGGAATCGATCGCCTCGTCGTCGGACGGTTTGACCAGCGCCTCCACCGCCTGCGGATCGGTCACGGCGCGGCGGCCGTACCGGAACGCGGCGATGTTCATCTCCACCGCTTCGCCGTTGAGTACGATGGCGCGCTCGATGGCGTCCGCCGACAGCGGCAGCCCGCCGTTCTGATAGGCGTAGCCGAGCATGAACATGTTGGCGCCGATCGAATTGCCGAGTAGCGCGGTGGCGAGCCGGCTCGCATTGATGAAGCGCACCTTGTCGGCGCCGGCCGAACCGGCCAGCGCGCGCTTCAGCCGCTCGGTCGGCAGCGAATAATCGGCGTTGCGGGTGAAATCGCCGGGCAGGAATTCCGAGGTGTTGACGATCACCTGCGTGCTGCCGTGCTGCACGGCATTGAGGATTTTCTTGTTGCCGGCGACGACGATGTCGCCCGCGAGAACGAGATCGGCCTCGCCGGCCGAGACGCGGATCGCGTGGATGTCGGCGGGCGTATTGGCGATACGGATGTGGCTGTAGACCGCGCCGCCCTTCTGCGCGAGGCCGGCCATGTCGATGATGCCGACCGCCTTGTCCTCCAGATGCGCCGCCATGCCGAGGATCGCACCGACGGTGACGATGCCGGTGCCGCCGACGCCGGTGACGATCACGCTGTAGGGATGATTGATCAGCGGATGCGTCGGTTCCGGCAAAGCCGCCCAGTGCTCCGGCGCATCGACCGCGTCGGCTTTCTTCAGCGCCGCGCCGTGCACGGTGACGAAGGACGGGCAGAACCCCTTGAGGCAGGAGAAATCCTTGTTGCAGCTCGACTGGTCGATGGTGCGCTTGCGGCCCCATTCGGTTTCGAGCGGCTGCACGGACACACAATTCGACTTCACGCCGCAATCGCCGCAGCCCTCGCAGACCAGATCGTTGATCAGGACGCGCTTGTCGGGATCGGGGAACGCGCCCCGTTTCCTGCGGCGGCGCTTCTCGGCGGCGCAGGTCTGATCGTAGATCAGCACGGTGACGCCCGGCACCGCGCTGAGTTCGCCCTGCACCTGCTGCAATTCGTCACGATGATGGATCGTCAGGCCCTTCGGCCACTCGGTATCCTTCGGATATTTCCACGGCTCGTCGCTGACGACGACGACGCGCTGCGCGCCTTCCGCCGCAACCTGCCACGCGATCTGCGGCACCGTCAGCCCGCCCTCGTTCGACTGCCCGCCGGTCATCGCCACGGCATCGTTGAACAAAATCTTGTAGGTCATGGTGGTGCCGGACGCGATCGCCGCGCGCAGCGCCAGAATGCCGGAATGGTTGTAGGTGCCGTCACCGAGATTCTGGAAAACGTGCGTCCGGTTGGAGAACGGCGCCTCGCCGATCCAGTTGGCGCCCTCGCCGCCCATCTGCGTGTAGCCGGACGTGTTGCGGTCCATCCACTGCGACATGAAG
>JBQCFU010000524.1:0-2947 GCA_051958775.1 Pseudolabrys sp. | reverse complement strand
TCTTCTCTTCGGTGTCCTCGTCGATCAGAGTCACGGTCGCGCCGAACTTCACGGTATCGCCCGACAGCTTCGACACGTCGATCACGTCGGCACGCGCGAGCTTGTCCTCAAGCTCCGCAATGCGGCCTTCGTTATGCGACTGCGCTTCCTTGGCCGCGTGATATTCCGCGTTCTCGGACAAGTCGCCATGGGAGCGCGCTTCGCTGATCTGCTGGATGACCCGCGGACGCTCAACCTGCTGGCACTGTTTCAACTCGGCTTCGAGCAAGGAATACCCGGCAGCCGTCATCGGAATCTTGTCCATCGTCCTTTTCCGCCTTTCACTATCTTCCACTCGCAATTCGACTCCGGTAGCGGCACGCGCTGCCCGGAGTCTTACGGCGAGGTCCGGCGAAACGTTCCGGTCGCGGCCCGGAGAGGCCGGTGACGGTCGGAACTTTGCCGGACTATATGACGGTCTGGTGGGGCAGGCGGTTAAGCCCGGTCCCCGAAATAACTCTGCAGCGCATGTACCTCGAGGTCACCCCCAAGATAGGCTTTGATGCCCTGCGCCGCAGCAACCGCTCCCGAGAGAGTGGTGTAGTAGGGGACTTTATGCAAGAGGGCAGCCTGGCGCAGTGAACGGCTATCCGATACCGCCCCGACCCCCTCGGTGGTGTTGAAAACGAGCTGAACGTCCCCGTTTTTAATGGAATCGACGATCGACGGGCGGCCTTCCTTGGCCTTGTTGACCCGGATGGCCGTGACACCATGCTCCGCCAGGAACCGCTGGTTCCCGGAGGTGGCCAGGATCTTGAACCCCAGCCCGGACAGCAGTTTCACCGAATCGAGGATTCGCGCCTTATCGGCATCGCGCACCGAGACGAACACCGTGCCGGTCTTGGGCAGGCGCGAGCCGCCGCCGAGCTGGCTTTTGACGAAGGCGATGTGGTGCTCGCGATCGAGACCCATCACCTCGCCGGTCGACTTCATCTCCGGGCCGAGCAGCGTGTCGACGCCGGGGAATCGGTTGAACGGGAAGACCGCTTCCTTCACCGCCCGGTGCTTGTAGCTCTGCGGCTTCAGGTTGAAGCTCGCCAGCCGCTCGCCGGCCATGATCCGCGCCGCGATCTTCGCCACCGGCGTGCCGATCACCTTGGCGACGAAGGGAACGGTGCGCGAGGCGCGCGGGTTCACTTCAAGCACATAGATGTCGCCGTCCTTGATGGCGTATTGCACGTTCATCAGGCCGCCGACCTGGAGCGCCAGTGCAAGCTCGCGGGTCTGCCGCTCCAGTTCCTTGATGGTCTTCGGATCGAGCGAGAACGGCGGCAGCGCACAGGCCGAGTCGCCGGAATGGATGCCGGCTTCTTCGATGTGCTCCATGATGCCGGCGATATAGGTGTCCTGGCCGTCGGCGATGCAGTCGACGTCCACTTCGGTGGCGTCGGTGAGATAGCGGTCGAGCAGCAACGGGCTCTTCTTCGACACGACCAGTTCGGACGGCCGGTTGAGGTCGTTGGAGAGCCGCGCGAGATAGCGGTCGAGCTGCGCGGAGTCGCGCACGATCTCCATGCCGCGGCCGCCGAGCACGTAAGACGGTCGCACCACGACCGGATAGCCCATAGCCTCGACCATCTCGCGCGCCGCGGCGGGCGAGGCGGCGATGCCGTTCTGCGGCTGGCGCAGGCCGAGCTTGTCGAGCAGCGACTTGAAGCGGTCGCGGTCTTCCGCGAGGTCGATCGCATCCGGCGAGGTGCCGAGGATCGGAATCTTCGCCCGTTCGAGGTGATCGGCGAGCTTGAGCGGTGTCTGGCCGCCGAACTGCACGATCACGCCGTGCAGCGTGCCGTTCTTGCGCTCGGTGTCGATGATCTCGATCACGTCTTCCGGCGTCAGCGGCTCGAAATACAGGCGATCCGAGGTGTCGTAGTCGGTCGACACCGTCTCCGGATTGCAGTTGACCATGATGGTCTCGTAGCCCGCATCCTTGAGCGCGAAGCAGGCGTGGCAGCAGCAGTAATCGAACTCGATGCCCTGACCGATCCGGTTCGGTCCGCCGCCGAGGATCACGACCTTCTTGCGGTCGGACGGCTGCGCCTCGTTGGCGACAAAGCTCCCACCTTGGCCGGCGAACGGCCGCTCATAGGTCGAATACATATAAGCGGTGGGCGACGCGAACTCGGCCGCGCAGGTATCGATCCGCTTGAACACCGGCCGCACGTCGAGCGCGCGGCGCGCCGTACCCACGACTTCGGCGGTGGTGCCGGCGAGCTTGCCGAGCCGCGCGTCGGAGAAGCCGAGCGCCTTGAGCGCGCGGAACGCGCCGGGCGTCGTCGGCAGTCCGTGATTGCGAACCTTCGCCTCGGTGTCGATCAGCGTGCGGATCTGCGCCAGAAACCATGGGTCGATGCGGCAGGCGTTGAAGATCAGGTCGTCGGACGCACCGAGCCGCATCGCCTGCGCCAGCTTCAGCAGCCGGTCCGGCGTCGGAATGCCGAGCGCGGCGCGGATCGCGTTCCTGTTCTCGTGATCGTCGACCGGTTTCGTCTCGTCGAAGCCTTCGATCGCGATCTCGTCGAGGCCGGTGAGACCGGTCTCCAGCGAGCGCAGCGCCTTCTGCAGGCTTTCCTGGAAGGTACGGCCGATCGCCATGGCTTCGCCGACCGACTTCATCGACGTGGTCAGAACGTTCGATGCGCCGGGGAATTTCTCGAAGGCGAAGCGCGGAATCTTGGTGACGACGTAGTCGATGGTCGGCTCGAACGAGGCCGGGGTCGCGCCGCCGGTGATGTCGTTGGCGATCTCGTCGAGCGTGTAGCCGACCGCGAGCTTGGCCGCGACCTTGGCGATCGGGAAGCCGGTCGCCTTCGACGCCAGCGCCGACGAACGCGACACACGCGGATTCATTTCGATGACGATCATCCGCCCGTCCTGCGGATTGATCGCGAACTGCACGTTGGAGCCG
>JBQCFU010000523.1:0-3876 GCA_051958775.1 Pseudolabrys sp. | reverse complement strand
GTTCACGTGTGAGG
This sequence comes from Pseudolabrys sp., assembly GCA_051958775.1. Classification (GTDB taxonomy): domain Bacteria; phylum Pseudomonadota; class Alphaproteobacteria; order Rhizobiales; family Xanthobacteraceae; genus Pseudolabrys. The sequence continues at coordinate 3,862 of JBQCFU010000523.1, read as the reverse complement.
GAATGCGGACCATGACCGTTCTGGTGACCGGCGGCGCCGGCTATATCGGCAGCCACACAGTGCATGAGCTCACCGATGCGGGCGAGCCGGTCGTGGTCCTCGACAATCTGAGCACCGGCTTCCGCTTCGCGCTGCCCGACAGCGTGCCGCTGACCGTCGGCGAAGCCGGCAACCAGGCACTGGTCGGTTCGCTGATCGAGCGGCACAAGGTCGATTCCATCATCCACTTCGCCGGCTCCATCGTCGTGCCGGACTCGGTCGCCGATCCGCTCGGCTATTATCTCAACAACACCGTCACCTCGCGCGCGCTGATCGAGACCGCGGTGAAGCACGGCGTCAAAAACGTCGTGTTCTCCTCGACCGCCGCCGTCTACGGCGAGCAGGACAATGCACCGGTGCACGAGGACGCGAGCAAGGCGCCGCTGTCACCTTATGGCTGGTCCAAACTGATGACCGAGGTGATGCTGCGCGACGTCTCTCGCGCGCACGGCCTCAAGCACACCATCCTGCGCTACTTCAACGTCGCGGGCGCCGACCCGAAGCTGCGCACCGGCCAGTCGACGCCGGCTGCTACGCATCTGATCAAGCTCGCGGCGCAGGCTGCGATAGGGCTGCGCCAGGAACTCAAGGTGTTCGGCACCGACTCTCCGACGCCGGACGGCACCTGCATCCGCGATTACATCCACGTCACCGATCTCGCCCGCGCGCACTGGGCGGCGCTGCGGCATCTGCGCGCCGGCGGGGCGAGCGACACCTTCAACTGCGGCTATGGCCGCGGCTCCTCGGTGCTGGAGGTGATCGAGGCGATCCGGCGGGTCAGCGGGCTTGCGGTCGACGTCGAGTACACCGGTCGTCGCGCCGGCGATGCGGCGAGCCTCGTCGCCGACACCACCCGCATCCGCGCCACGCTCGACTGGGAACCGCAGTACGAAAACCTCGACACCATCGTCTCCCACGCGCTCGCGTGGGAACAAAAACTTGAAACGGCATTTATTTCGGCTTGATTTTTATGCTGATTATATTGCGCTGCATTTATTGCAGTGCCGATCACGCGTTTGTGTCATCGTCATTGGCGTTGAGGATTCGACAACCATAATAGTCCTTGGCAATCTATTTTATGGGGCATGTGTCTCTCGAATGCCGGTTCCAGAGACATCGGACGGAAAGACGTTCGGCCATTCAACAGTGAAGTGACTACTCTTTGTGCAGTTCCAGTTGAGCGCAAAGGACACTGTATCGGTGCTATTCGCGAAAAATCCCCTGGCCGGGATGTGATGCGTCGCTCTCTGCATGAGAGGCTTACAGCCTATGGTTCCTGTGACAATAACGAGCCGAGGGTCGTCAGCTACTCCTAAAACCTTTCCTGCAAAGGTCGGGGTTGAACGCCGTCAGGTGGACGTGCGGCCGCGGCTTGCATCAACAACAGCGATCGGTATTGCGTTTGAGTTGCCGAGCACGGCGCGGGTTCGCGATCGTTCGGGACGTATATCCCAACATCATCTGGGCGACATGATCACGTGTCAGCGTGCTCGTGAACAAAATCCGAAAGCTCGGGTTGATTCATTATAGCGGTGGAATTCATGTGCGCGTTTCGCTTCGGAATGCTGACCTACACGAGCGATTAGAGGCGCGATGGTGCGCGTTTGGGGCGGGCATCGTCGTGTGGAGTGAAATGTCTTGCGATTGAGTTCGATGCGGGATCGGTTGTCCGGCATTGCATCCAGGGTGGGGCCAGCTCGGTGCGGCGAGCGGCCTTCAGGAGAAACGGGGTTTAAGCGCTGGGGCGCTAGATAAGGGGATTGCCGGGTTTCTTCGATCCGGTTCTTCAATCCAATCCTGACAGATTTGGTGCGGTTTGTGACCGCCGGGTCAAGCGAGCCCGGCGTTCAGACCGAGTTCAGTGAGTTGTGTATCCGCTTAACCGAGGCGAGGTGACAGCGTGAAGCGTAGTGTAACCGCCATTGTGGTCGAGCCGCGTACGCTCGTGAGAGAGGGGCTTGTCTCTCTTCTGCACGATAGCGACTTCCGCGTGATCTCGGCCGTGCCAACCCTCGACAAGGTGCCTGAAGCGGCGCTTGCTCGTGCAAGCCTGTTGACGATCGGCACGTCCAGCGAAGCGCCTGGAGCGCTCGGCTATATCAACAAAAGCGCGCCATTGGCGGCGCGAAAAGTCAAAGTCATCATCGTCGCCGAAGTCGCCGAAAAGGTATCCCAATCGGACGTCCTGAAATTCTTACAGACGGGTGCGGATTGCTGCATCATCAATGTCCGTTCGCGTGACATCTTGCTCAGGGCGCTGAATCTCGCAGTTCTGGGCCAACAGGTCGTGGTGATCGGCCAGGAGAGTATGACCGGCGATGTCCCTGAAACCGAGGCGAAATCCAACGGCCATTCGGAACCAGACGCGCACATGAATGGCGCGCATGCTGCTCACCTGTCGGAGCGTGAGCTCGAGATCCTGAAATTCATCGTCGCCGGCGATTCCAACAAGATCATTGCTCGTAGCTGCCATCTCGCCGAGTCGACGGTCAAGATTCATCTGAAGGCCATTCTGAGAAAGATCCATGTCCGCAATCGGACGCAGGCGGCAATCTGGGCGATCCAGAATCCGAACCTGGCGCTGTTGCGTCACCAGTTCGATGCGCCGGCACTGGGGCAGGTCGTTACCCATTCCGGGCAACCGGAAAACGGCGTGCGGGCAGGTAACTCCACGGACGAGTTCTGGCACGAAAGCCAAACCTGAAATTTTCTTGGAGAAGGCGTCGGCTGTCCGACAGTCATTGCGACGCGCGATGGACGCCGTTCCGACTGTTCAATCCGGCTGCTGCACGTCTTCGAGCAAGGGGCCGATCCTGGCGATGTCCTGCCGGAGCGCAGTGATCGTCGCCGGGTCATACGCATTGGCCTGCGCCCGGAGATTTGTCACGCCCCCGGCAACGTCGATGACGAAAGCGCCATATTTTTGCAGAGCGCGGAAAACCTGCTGGCTCAATGGCGACAATCCGTAGGGCATCGGCGCCGCCCGTGGGATCGCCAGCCGCTGTCCCTCGCGGACGAGTCCATTCGGATTTTTGCCGTCGCCGCTGATGGCATCGCCGGTGTGACCGGGCAGCGCCAGTGCCATATCGATCGAGATCTGCAGCGCATGGTCGATCTCGCCGCGATCCGTTTCCGCCTGGATCAACAGCCCTGCGAGTTGGCTCGCGCCGGCGGCGACGATGCCGGCACCGAGAAACGGTGAGGCGCGCCCCCAGCCACTGCCGGTGATGATGTCGGTCGCTCCATACGACCGGACGCTGGCTTCGGCGGAGCTGTGGCGCTTGAACTGCCAGAAGTTATGGACGGTCGTGCCATTAATCACTAGCAATTCGCCGTCGGTACCTCGCGCGCCGTCGGCATCGGGGGGCATACGGACCTGGAGAATGCCTCCGGGATAACCCCAGCCGGCGGGATACCGGACAGAGACGAGCGGATGGGAATCCTCGGCCGCATAGATCGCCGGTGAATAGCTGCTCCAGGCCACGCCGAACCGCGCTGACAGAGGCCAGCCGATCTTCCGATAGACAGCGCTCGCCGCGATGGGCGTATTCCACGACGAAGACTCCGAAAATGGCCGCTGGCCCAGCGTAAATTGCTGCGCCGGGCGCGGCATATCGGTTGTCTTGCCTGAAAATCCTTCAGCCAATGCGGACGCATGGCATGTTGCGGATACGATAATCGCGATGGTCAGGCCAAAACGTCGGTGAGTCCTGTTTGTCGCGTTGAAAGTGCGTCGCCGCGGATGACGTGGTTTCATCGGATGGGTCCCGCATTCAAACGCCGGTCCTGCCGGTTTTGCCCTAACGCTCAGTCCGGACCCACT
>JBQCFU010000522.1:0-2857 GCA_051958775.1 Pseudolabrys sp. | reverse complement strand
TGGCGGGTTCGACCGGCGTGCTCGCCTCGCCGAAGGGCTATCTCAAGCGCCTGCGCGAGATCTGCGACAAGTACGGCATCCTGCTGATTTTCGACGAGGTGATCACCGGCTTCGGCCGGCTCGGTTATGCCTTTGCCGCGGAACGCTACGGCGTCATTCCCGACATGATCACCTTCGCGAAGGGTGTCACCTCGGGCAGCGTGCCGATGGGCGGCGTCGTTGTGCGCAAGGGCCTGCATGACGCGTTCATGAACGGCCCGGAGCACGCCATCGAGTTCTTCCACGGCTACTGCTATTCGGCGCACCCGCTCGCCTGCGCCGCCGGTCTCGCGACGCTCGACCTCTATCGCGAGGAAGATTTGTTCGCCCGCGCGCGCAAGCTCGAAGCGAAGTGGTACGACGCGGCGCTGTCGCTCAAGGGACTGCCTAACGTGCTTGACATCCGCATGGTCGGACTGACCTGCGGCATCGATCTCGCGTCGCGGCCGGATGCGGTCGGCCGCCGCGGTTTCGACGCGATGACGCGCGCGTTCCACGAGCAGGACATGATGATGCGCAGCGTCGGCGATACCCTCGCTTTGTCGCCGCCGCTGATCGTGACCGAGGCGCAGATCGACGAGATCTTCGGCAAGGTCGCGGCGATCATCCGCGCGGTGGCGTAGCCGCAACGTCGGTTATTGCGGGCGCATCTCTCACGACGTCATGGCCGGACTTGTTCCGGCCATCCCCGTCTTTGATTCAGCCAGCAAGAAAGCAGGACGTGGATGCCCGCAACAAGTGTGGGCATGACGGAGAGATTTGCGCCTATCGCGCGATCGCCGCCACCGCCGGTCGCGGGCGCAGCACCGCCCAGCCGACGCGCACCGAGCCCGTCCCGCGGCGATAGGGCAGAACGAACGGTTGCTGGATTTCCGCGTCGGCGGCGATGGCGCGGAATTCGACCGGCAGCACCGTCGGATCGCTGTCGGTCCACACCACCACTGCGCCTTTGCTTTGCAGATCGGAGAGGTCAATCCACGGCGCGCGCGCCGGCTTGCCGTCGATCAGCACGCGCGGCTGCGGGCGCTCCGGCGAATAATGCGCGGCATTGCCGCCATCCCACATCGACCCGACGATATAAGCGAGCGGCTTGCCGGTGAGCGCACGGAATCGCACGGTCAGTTCGCGCCCGAGTTCGCCGCCGGGGAAGAACACTGCGCGATAGCGGTGATCGAACGCCGGCATCACTGCATAGGAGACGATGAAAACCGATGCGAGGCCGGTGAACACCACGGCCCAGGCGGTGAAGGCGCGGGCGAAGCGTAACTCGGTGAGCAGTGCGCGCGACATCAGCACCAGCCACAGGCCGAGGAACATCCACAGCGGATAGCCCCACATGGCGATGGTGCCACGGCCGCTGACGGCGGGGCGCGCCGTCACCCCGATGGCTGGACCGAAAGCGAGCAGTGTCACGATGCGCCGGTCGAACGCGTCGCCGCCGGGCGGCACTTCGCGCACGCGCGGATAATACAGCGTCGCGGCGATGGCGAGCGCGGGGATCATGAAGAACCACTGGCCGAGGATGAACTGCAGCGGATGCCAGATGTGATCGATGAGGCCGCGCGACGGCTTTGCCCGCGCTTCCGCATAGGCGAACGGCAGGAAGTCGTTCTGCACGAGCCAGACGAGATGCGGCGCCATGACGATCAGCGCGACGAGGATCGCCAGATAGGGCCCCGGCGTGCACCAGTGGACGCGCGCCTCGCGGTCGAAGATCATGAACAGCGCCATCGGCGCCGCCAGCATCACCACGAAATACTTGGCCCACAGTGAGGCGCCGATCCAGAGCCCGAGCAGCAGCCAGGAACCCAGCGCGCGGGTCCGGAGCGCATGGTGGAACGCAAAGCCGGCGAGCGCCCACAGCGGCAGTTGCACCACGTCGTGGTTGAACTTGGCGGCGGTGAAGTTGAGGTAGTGCAGACCGTCAATAATGAAGAGGGCGATCAGCGCGCCGGCGGTGCCGACCATCGGCCGTGCCACCGCCCATACCGCGACGAAGGCGATCGCCACCACCACCTGCGCCATCAGGTAATAGGCGAAATCGACATGGAGATTCTGGCCGAGAAGCCGCCAGACGATCTCCACCATCCACCAGGGCAGCGGCGGGAGCTTGTCATAGCCGAGCTGCCATTCCCGGCCGTAGGTCATGGCCTCGATCAGGTCGAGCGGCAGGTTCGGATAGAGGATCGTCGGCAGGATAGTCCAGACGGCGACATGCAGCAGGAGGAAGGAGGCCAGCGCGCGGCCGGGCGACCGCTCCACGGCGGCTTTCAGGGTCATCAGGAACGGGATCGGGACGGGCGGCATCGAGGGTTGCGTTACCATAGCAGGAGTTTCCCCGTTGCGCCGACCGGCGGCGTCATGGACAGTGAGCCGGGGGCTGCGAATCACTCGCCGCGCCAGGGGTATACCGCTCAAGATAGGCCGAGGACCGGATCATGCGACGCTTGACCGCCACCTTTGTGGCCGTCTGCATGGTGTTGATGGCGAGTTCGCTGGGCGCCGCGTTGTTCCTGGCCACCGGCCTGCCGGCGGTCCATTCAGCGATCGTCGCGCTCGCGGCGCTCATCTGCCTTGTCCTCTATAATGCCGTCAGCGCGCGGCTGCGCGACCGCACGGATATCGGCGACCAGATCGGCGATCTGTCGCGCGGCACCTCCGATCTCGCCCGCCAGGTGGCCGAACTCGGCCGCCGCCTGACAGCGATGGAGGAGCGGGTCGATTCCACCGTCAACCGTGCTCGCGGCGCCGTCGATCCGATCGCGGCCGAAATGGGCGAACTCGGCGCGCTGGTGAAGCAACTCGCGGAAACGGTGGC
>JBQCFU010000521.1:0-2909 GCA_051958775.1 Pseudolabrys sp. | reverse complement strand
TGCGCGGCGTGAACCATTCGAACCGCACCGTATCGACGGGCCAGGCCGCTGTTGCTTCCTCAACGGCGGTCATCAGCCGCTCGGGACCGCAGCAATAAACCACGGTATTCTCCTCGACCTGGCCGAGCCGCTGCTGCACGTCGAGCCGCGTGCCGGCTTCCGAACTGTGCAGCGAGAGGGCGCCACCGAGCGCGCGGATTTCTTCGAGGAAGGGTGCGTCGGCATCCCGCTTGTTGCAGTAAAGCAGCGTCCACGGCTTGTTGCGCGCGCTTGCCGCCTGCATCATCGGAATGAGCGGTGTAACGCCGATGCCGCCAGCGACGAACAGATAGCGGTCGGCGTCGATCAGCGGAAAATTGTTGCGCGGCGTGCTGATCTTGAGAACCTCGCCGGGTCGCAGCTTGCGATGCACGAACTGCGACGACAGCCCGCCGCTCACCGAGCGAATGCCGACCCGATAGCGCGAGGTGTCGTTCGGGTCGCCGCACAGCGAATATTGCCGCATGATACCGCCGGGCAGCTGCAGATCGACATGCGCGCCCGGCTCGAACGGCGGCAGCGGTTTGCCGTTGGTCGGCACCAGTTCCAGCGACAGCACGCCCGGCGCTTCGTAGCGCAGTGCCCGCACGATCACTTCGCGCATCTCCGGCACGGCGGCGCGGCCCGTCTCGGTTTTGGTCAGTTCGGCGACGTCCGCCATATCCGTTGTCCTCTTACGCGGTCAGCCCGGCCCACGGATGGGGCTGGTTGCTGAGGTCGCAATAGATCGACTTCTGCGCCATCCAGGCGCGGATGCCTTCGCGACCTTTCTCGCGGCCGAGGCCGCTGTCCTTGACGCCGCCGAACGGCGTCGAGATCGAGAACTGCTTGTAAGTGTTGATCCACACCGTGCCGGATTCGATGCCGCGCGCGACGCGCCACGCCTTCGGGAAATCGCGGGTATAGATGCCGCAGGCGAGGCCGTAGCTGTTGTCGTTGCCTTGGCGGATCACGTCCGCTTCCGTGTCGAACGGCAGCACGGCCAGCACCGGGCCGAACACTTCATCGCGGCACAGGCGGCTTGCGTTATCGAGACCGGCGATGATGGTCGGCCGGTAATAAGTGCCGCCGGCGTAGTCGTTACCGCTCGGACGCTCGCCGCCGGTGAGCACGGTGCCGCCGTCCTCGCGGGCGCGCGTCACATGGCCTTCCACCTCGTCGCGGTGACGCGGGCGGATCAGTGGGGCCACTTGCGTCGTCTTCTCGAATGGATGGCCGATGCGCAGCCGTTCGGTCGCGGCAACCAGCTTCTTGACGAAGGTGTCGTAGATGCTGCGTTCGACGAACAGGCGCGAGCCGGCGATGCAGGACTGGCCGGTCGAGGAGAATACGCCGAACATCACGCCGGCGCAGGCGACGTCGAGATCGGCGTCGGCGAAGACGATGGTCGGCGACTTGCCGCCGAGCTCCAGCGACACCGGCATCAGCTTTTCCGCCGCCTTGCGGGCGATGTCGCGGCCGGTTTCGGTGCCGCCGGTGAACGACACTTTCTTGATGGCCGGATGGGTGACGAGGCGTTCGCCGACGATGGCGCCGGCGCCGGGGAGTGTCGAGAACAGGCCGCGCGGCAGGCCGGCGGCTTCAATCACCCGTGCCAGTTCGAGGCAGACCAGTGGGCTCCACGACGACGGCTTGAGCAGCACCGCGTTGCCGGCGGCGAGTGCCGGCGCGATCTTCTGCGCATCGGAAGCGATCGGGGAATTCCACGGCGTGATCGCCGCGGTGACGCCAAGCGGTTCATGCACCGACATGGTGAGATAGTTGCCGCGCGACGGCGTCAACGCGTCTTCCATCGTCTCCAGCGTCGCCGCCATGTAGCGGAACGTGCCGGCGGCGCTGAGTGCCAGCGCGCGGGTTTCGGTCAAGGTCTTGCCGGTGTCGCGCGACTGCGCATGCGAGATACGGTCGGCATTCTGCGCGATGCCGTCAGCGATGCGGTAGAGATAGGCCGAACGCTCGTGCGGCAACAGTTTGCGCCAGGCCGGATCGTTTGCGGCCTCCTGCGCACGTTCGATCGCGAGATCGACGTCTTCCAGCGATGCGCCGGCAAGGTTGGCGTTGAGCGAGCCGTCGGCCGGGAAATTCGACGCGATGTCCGCGCCGCGGCCGCGGCGCCACTCGCCGCCGATATACAATTTGTCCTGAGGTGTGACGGTCTGGTCCATCATACGCTCCTTACTCTCTACTCTTCGATCAGGTCGGCTTGCCGGCAGCACCCGCCGGCGGCCCGGCAAAGCTGTGGCTGAACGGGCCGATCGCAACCATGTCTATTTCGATCAGACGCGGGCCGCGAGTCTTGAGCGCCCGGTCGAACGCGGCGTCGAAATCCTCGATCTTGCTGATCCGCTCGTGCGGCAGGCCGACCGACTGGCACACCAGCGCAAAGTCCGGTGTCAGGATATTGGAATAAACGTGGCGGCTGCCGTATTGCGCGTCCTGGATGTTGCGGATCACGCCGTAGCCGCGGTCGTTCATCAGGATGAAGACGATATCGGCTTCGCTCTCCACTGCGGTGGCGAATTCGCCGATCATGAGCTGTGAGCCGCCGTCGCCCAGCAAGGTGACGGCCTTCGCCGTGTCGGCGGTCATGGCCGCGCCGATGCCCATGGCGATGCCCTGACCGATGCCGCCGCCGAGCGCATGGACGCCGAGATGCGGCGCGGCGAGGCGAACGTCGCGGTTGCCGAACGTGCTGTTGGAAATGGTGACGTCGCGCACCCAGGGATGCGCGCCGGCCTGCACGCGGCGGCTCACGGTCGCCGCCAGCGAGGTGTAGGGGCCGAGGTTTTTACGCAGCGCCGCTTCGGAGGCTTCGCGCGCCGGCTGGATCGCCTTCAGGAAATCGGCGTCGGTGTCGAGCGCCTGCGGCA
>JBQCFU010000520.1:0-3981 GCA_051958775.1 Pseudolabrys sp. | reverse complement strand
GGCCTTCCCGAATCTCGAGCGTCATCGCGCGTGAGACGACGTCGCGTGAGGCAAGATCCTTGGCGGAAGGTGCGTAGCGCTCCATGAAGCGCTCGCCTTCGGCGTTGACGAGATAACCGCCTTCGCCACGCGCGCCTTCGGTGATCAGGCAGCCCGCCGGGACGATACCGGTCGGATGGAATTGCACGAACTCCATGTCCTGCAACGGCAGGCCGGCGCGCAGCACCATCGCGTTGCCGTCGCCGGTGCAGGTGTGGGCGGACGTGCACGACGCGTAGGCGCGGCCGTAGCCGCCGGTCGCGAGAATCACGGTCTGCGCGCGGAAGCGGTGCAGCGTGCCGTCGTCGAGCTTCAGTGCGACGACGCCGCGGCAGCGGCCTTCGTCGTCCATGATCAGATCGATGGCGAAGAACTCGATGAAGAACTCCGCCGCGTGACGCACCGCCTGGCCGTACATGGTGTGCAGCATCGCGTGGCCGGTGCGGTCCGCCGCGGCGCAGGTGCGCTGCGCGGTGCCCTTGCCGTAATGCGTGGTCATGCCGCCGAACGGGCGCTGATAGATCTTGCCGTCTTCCTCGCGCCGCGAGAACGGCACGCCCCAGTGCTCGAGCTCGTAGACGGCGGCCGGCGCGTTGCGGCACAGATATTCGATCGCGTCCTGGTCGCCGAGCCAGTCGGCGCCCTTGACGGTGTCGTACATGTGCCAGCGCCAGTCATCCTCGCCCATATTGCCGAGCGCGGCGGCAATGCCGCCCTGCGCCGCGACGGTGTGCGAGCGGGTCGGAAACACCTTGGTGATGCAGGCGGTCCGCAGGCCCGCCTCCGAGCAACCGACGACCGCGCGCAGGCCGGCGCCGCCGGCGCCGACCACGACGACGTCATAGGTGTGATCCTCGATCGGATAGGCCTTGCCGCCGATCCCGGGCGCGGCTGCGCCGTTGCCGTTAGTAGCCATGATCACACTCCGAAAGAAATCTTCAGCAGCGCGAACAGGCAAATCGCGCCGACGATGCAGCAGAAAAAGGTGTTGCCGAGCAGCGCCGCGAATTTCGGTGCGTCGGCGTGCACGTAGTCGATGATGATTTCCTGCATGCCGAGCCACATGTGATAGAGGCTCGCGGCGAGGAACAGGATCAGCAGAATCGACACCGCCGGCGAGGCGAGAATCTGCACCACGGCGGCGTGGTTGCGGCCGATCAGCATGGCGACGATCACCACGAAGGCGATGGTCAGCGGCACCAACGCGACCGAGGTGACGCGCGAATGCCAGAAATGCGTGGTGCCGGAGCGTGCCGGGCCGAGGCCGCGTACGCGGCTCATCGGCGTGCGGAATTCATTGGGCTTCTCGCCGATCATCGCACGCCTCCGAGCATCATGGAGCCGATCACCCAGAGGATCAGTGTGAGACCGACCGAGCCGACCAGGGTCGCCGCAGCGAGCCATTCACGCTCCTGCGGACCGAAGCCGTGCCCCATGTCCCAGATCAGATGGCGGATGCCGCCGAGCATGTGGTGGATCAGCGCCCAGGTGTAGCCGAACAGGACGAGCTTCCCGAGAATCGAGCCCATCACCCATTCGAAGGTGGCGTAGGTGTTCGGGCCGGACGCGGCGGCGATCAGCCACCAGGCGACGATCGCGGTGCCGACATAAAGGGCACCGCCGGTGATGCGATGCACGATCGACATCATCATCGTCAGCATCGGGCGATAGATTTGCAGGTGCGGCGACAGTGGTCGCGCGACGGACCCCGGTGAGGACGTCTTGGCTTCAGCCATGGGATTCTCCGGCATCAGGGCGGCGAAGCGACCGAAAAAGGCCGGCGAACACCGCTCTTGCTAGCTCATCGGCTAGCTCTTGGCAGAACGTCGTGATGGCAACGGAACCGCAACCGGACCGGTTCCGGGAAAGCCCGATGCCGGCTCTTTTGCGATCATTCCAAACTTCGTGTACAGCGAAAGGTGACAGGCTCCAATAGGTCGTTTGGCTGTCGAACTTAGTGGTTGATGTAGTTTGCCTTCGCCTGACACGAAGGAATGCGCGCGATGCGGTTCGATTTTGCAGATTTGCGGCTGTTTCGCCACGTGGTCGAGGCGGGCAGCATCACCCACGGGGCGGAGCGGGCCAATCTGGCGCTCGCTGCCGCCTCGACCCGCATCCGAAACATGGAGGAGGCGCTGGGTGCGGCGCTGCTGGTGCGCGGCCGGCAGGGCGTGACGCCGACCCACGCCGGCAGCACCCTGCTGCAACATGCCCGGGCCATTCTCGCCCAAGCGGACCGATTACGAGAAGACCTCGGCGCCTATGCCGGCGGCGCTGCCGGTCAGGTGCGGCTGATGTCCAATACCAACGCGCTCACCGAATTCCTGCCGGAGGTGCTGTCGTCGTTCCTGGCGACCCATCCGCATGTGAGCATCGATCTGGAGGAGCGGCTGTCGGACGAGATCGTCGGGCTGATCGCTGAAGGCGTCGCCGATATCGGCATCGTCGCCAGCACCGTCGATGCCGGGCGGCTGAAGCGGTTTCCGTTCCGCCGCGACCGCTTCGTGCTGGTGGTGCCGGACCGGCATCCCCTGGCACGCCGGCATACGGTGTCATTCGAGGAAATCCTCGATCATGATTTCGTCGGGCTGGAGCGGCAAAGTGCGGCGCAGCGCTTTTTTGCCGACAAGGCCGCGAAGGTCGGCCGCGCGATGCGGCTGCGGGTGCAGTTGCGCAGCTTCGAGACGGTTTGCCGGGTGGTGGAATTCAATGTCGGCGTCGGCATCGTGCCGCGCTCGACCGCGCTGCGGGCGGTGAAGACCATGGCGATCCGGGTGGTCGACATCGCCGATGCCTGGGCGGTGCGCGATCTCACCATCTGCGTCCGCAATCTCGACGATCTGCCGCCCTATGCCCGGGAATTGGTGGAGCATCTGCGGGACGGTGACGAACCCCTGCGCGCCCTGGAATCCCCGCGCGCCGCTTCGCCGCATCCAGGTGGCACGGGCGGAACTTCAGGGAACCTGATAAGCTGACGCCCGTTGCCTTAGAGGACGTCGCGAAAGCGACCGGTCCCTTTTTCATTCGGGAGACGATCATGAAGACCACTCGCCAGGCTGTCTGGCACTTTGCTGCCGCGGCCGTAGCCGTCGCGATGGCGGCCACTGTCGCGCCTGTCGCCACGCCCGCTCTGGCGCAGGCTCCCGCGCAGTCCCCTGCACTCGCCAATGCGGTGCTCAAGGACAAGAGCGGCAAGGAAGTCGGCGAAGCGAATCTGACTCAGACCAAGAACGGCGTGCTGATCCGTCTGTCGGTCAAGGGGATCGAGCCGGGCGAGCATGCCTTCCACGTTCACGCCGTGGGCAAGTGCGAGGCGCCGTTCACCAGCGCCGGCGGCCATTTCAATCCGGCCAGCCACAAGCATGGCCTCGAAGCGCCGGAAGGCGCGCATGCCGGCGATATGCCGAACCTGCATGTGCCGCAGGACGGCACGCTGACGGTCGAGGTGTTCAACACCATGATCACGCTGGCCAAAGGCCAGCCGAATTCGGTGTTCGATGCCGACGGTTCGGCGCTGGTCATCCACGCCAAGGCCGACGACAACAAGACCGATCCGGCCGGCGACGCCGGCGATCGCATCGCTTGCGGCGTGGTCACCGAGTAACACGCCAAGACGTTTCTCTCCGTTCGTCTCCGCAATAGCGGGGACGAACGGATGAGATGATCAGCGCGGCATCAGCGCCCAGTAATCCAGCTCGAGAATGACGGCCGGATCGTCGCCGTCGTCGGTCTTTGCCGGAAAATCGCCGCACGGACGATCCTTCGTCGCAATGGTGCGCAATCGCAATGCGCCGACATCGCTGCGGCCCGGCAGTTGAGCCGTCGCCAGCACCTCGCTCCAGGCGAACACCGTATTGCCGGCAAACAGCGGCGCGACGTGCCGTCCGCCGTTGATGGCGGCGATGTGGAAAGCATTGCTCAGTCCGTTGAACGACAGCGCGC
>JBQCFU010000519.1:0-2264 GCA_051958775.1 Pseudolabrys sp. | reverse complement strand
GCAGCAATTGCTGTCGTCCGAGACGCGGGCGAAATATGTGAACGACCTGCGCGCCGATTATGCGCGCATCGCCAACGCCCACGCCAAGGGTCAGGAGAAAAAACAGCGTCTGACTCTGAGCGCCGCGCGGGCCAATGCGCTGCCGCTCGATTTCACCGGGGCGGCGGCGCCGACGAAACCGACCTTCCTCGGCACCCGGTCGCTGCAGAACTATTCGCTCGCCGATCTGGCGCAGGTGATCGACTGGACTCCGTTCTTCTCCACCTGGGAATTGACCGGGCACTATCCGGCGATCCTCACCGACAGCCGCTACGGTCAGGCGGCGACCGCGCTCTACAACGATGCGCAGGCGATGCTGGAGAAGATCGTCGCGGAGAATTGGTTCACGGCCAACGCCGTGTTCGGTTTCTGGCCGGCCAACCGCGACGGCGACGACGTGGTGCTCTACACCGACGAAAGCCGGTCGAAGGAACTGACACGTCTGCACACGCTGCGTCAGCAATTGACCAAGCGGGACGGCAAGCACAACGCGGCGCTCGCCGACTTCGTTGCGCCGCGCGACGGCGGCGTGCCGGACTATGTCGGCGCGTTCGTCGTCACCGCCGGGATTGGCGAGGATGTGATCGCCGACCGGTTCAAGCACGCCAATGACGATTACTCGTCGATCCTGTGCAAGGCGTTGGCGGATCGTCTGGCCGAAGCCTTTGCCGAGCGGCTGCACCAGCGCGTTCGTACCGAGTTCTGGCGCTATGCGCCGGATGAAGCGCTCGCCAATGCGGATCTGATCGGCGAGAAGTATCGCGGCATCCGTCCGGCACCCGGCTATCCGGCGCAGCCGGATCACACCGAGAAGCGGACGATCTTCGATCTGCTCGACGGCGAACGCGTGGCCGGCGTGACGCTGACCGACAGTTGCGCCATGTGGCCGGGCTCCTCGGTGAGCGGTCTCTATTTCGCGCACCCGGAGAGCTACTATTTTGGCGTCGGCAAGATCGAACGCGATCAGGTCGAGGACTATGCGCAACGCAAAGGCTGGACCATCGAAGAAGCCGAGCGCTGGCTCGCGCCGATCCTCAACTACGATCCCAACTTGTTGAACATCGTCGCGGCGGAATAACGCGCTGCGATCTGTGGGCGCCCACCGCCCACTTTATGTTGCGATGCAAAGTCATAGCGGTGTGACGCGGCGGTTTTTAATAGTGCTGCCGTGTCAAAGTCCGCTATGAAACAGGTCGCGCATAAAACGTAAAAGGTGGGGAAACGCCATGTCCAAGGCTTCGTCTCGGGTTTTGCGTCTGCTGTCGGGCCTTGTGCTCGGCGCTTTGACTCTCGTTCCGACACTGCAATCTGCTTCCGCGCAATCGTCTCAGCCGTGGCCGTCGCGTCCGGTGCGGCTCATTCTGCCGCTCGGCGCCGGCTCGGGTGTCGACGTGACCGCGCGTCTGATGGGCGAGCGTCTGTCGAAGATCTGGAACCAGCCGGTGGTGGTGGAGAACCGTCCGGGCGGCGACAGCATCATCGCCATGACCACGGTGATCAACGCCAACGACGATCATATCCTGCTGATGACGCCGGCATCGTCGTTCACCGCGCATCCGTATCTGCACGATTCGCTGCCCTACAAGTTCAGTGATCTGAAGCCGATCGCGCGGGTGTCGAACACCATCGTTGTCGTCGCGGTGCCGGCGGAACTGGGCGCGAACTCGGTGAAGGATCTGATCGCGAAGGTGAAGGCGCAGCCGGGCAAGCTCAATTGGGCGACGGCGACCGGCGCCAACGACCTGATGTTCGCCGGCTGGCTGAAGGCCGCGGGCCTCGACATGATCAAGGTGCCTTACAAGAACACGGTCGATGCGGTGAGCGATCTCGCGCAGAACCGGATCCAGGCTTACGTCGCGGCTTACGCGATCGTGCGGCCGCGGGTGCAGGAAGGCAAAGTGAAGATCATCGCGCTGTCGAACACCAAGCGCGTCGCGAGCCTGCCGGATATTCCGACGTCGAGTGAGCAGGGCGCGCCGGAGCTGACGCTCGATGGTCTGGTCGGTCTGTTCGGGCCGAAGACCATGTCGGATGCCGTGCGCGACAAGATCGCCGCGGACGTGATGACGGTGATGAAGGAGCCCGACGTGATCGCGCGCCTGACGCCGGGCGGTCAGACCGTCAGCCCCGGCTCGCCGAAGGAGTTCGCCGACGAGATCAACAGCCAGCGGGAAACGGTGGCGAAGATCGGCGACGGCCTCGGCGTGAAGAAGGCAGCCGAATAG
>JBQCFU010000518.1:0-3486 GCA_051958775.1 Pseudolabrys sp. | reverse complement strand
TAGCCGCGCACGGTGAAATCTACGTTCAGCAGTCCGCCGTAGCCGGTGTCGCCATCGGCAATCAGCGGCGTGCGCGTGCCGCCGGCGATCTGCCGCACGCGGCCGACCATGTCGGAGAAGGTGGCGAGCCCCGCATCCGGCAGTCCGAGATGCGAGGCGACGACGCCAAAGCCGGTCATGTACAGCGCATCAAAG
Source organism: Pseudolabrys sp. (assembly GCA_051958775.1). Lineage (GTDB taxonomy): Bacteria > Pseudomonadota > Alphaproteobacteria > Rhizobiales > Xanthobacteraceae > Pseudolabrys. The sequence continues at coordinate 3,291 of JBQCFU010000518.1, read as the reverse complement.
CCCATGCTGTCGGCGATCTTGGCCGAGACCATGTCGAACACGCCCGGCGCCGAAATGAGGCCGGGCTTTTTCAGGCGTTGCGCCAGTGTTTGCGGTGCTGTGTCGGTCACTTCACGAAACTTTCGTCCACGATCTTGCTCCAGTCGGCTTTGCCGTCCATCTCGTCGATGATCTGCAGGCCTTTCACCATATTGTCCATGCCGTCATATTCGAAATCGCCGGCGCTCCAGTATTTCAGGTCGATCAGGCTCTTGATCGACGCCAGGGTGATGGCCGGATCGAGATTGTAATGCTTGGCGACGATGGTCGCTGTTTCCTCCGGATGGGCGTAGATGAACTCGACGCCCTTTCGTCGCGCGGCGACGAGCTTGCGCAGCTTGTCCTTGTTGGCCGTCGCGTATTCGGTGGTGGTGACGCCGACCGTCTGCACCATCGGCGGCAATTCGTCCTTGACCATGAACACCGGCGTGAATTTCGCTTTCACCTTCGACCACACCGGGTCCATCACCGGCGCGGCGACGACGCCCTTGTGCTCCACCATGGTGAGTCCGCCACCGATGCCGCCGCCGACGACAGGCTGCGGCTTGATGCCGTTCTTGGCGGCGACCATGATCAGCAGCATGTCGGTCACCGATTTCGGCGCAGTGATCGCGACCTTCTTGCCGTCGAGATCCTTCACCGACTTGATGCCGCTATCCGGCGCCGCGACCCACAGGATCTCGCCGGCGGTGCGCACGCCAGTATGAATGATTTTCAGATTGATGCCTTGCTTCATGGCGGCGATCGCCGCCGACAGCGCCACTTCGCCATAGGGCAGTTCGGACGCCATAACGTTCCGCATGGTGGTACCGCCGCCCTGCGAGGTCAGCACGCCGTCGATGGTCAGGCCCTGTTCTTTGTAGAATCCCTTGTCGATCGCGACGGCATAAGGCGCGCCATACATCAGCACGCCCCAATGCGTCACCGTCACGCGCTCGGCGTGGGCAGTGGGCAATGTCAGAACAAAGAGTGCTGCGGCGAAAACGAAAGCGGCGAGAGAACGGCGCGGACAAAAGCGCATGTCGATAGCCCCCTGCAAGCTGGATGCGGCGACCATCAGCGTGACCGCGGTTGCAGCGAAAGTCCAGAAAGCCCGATCTTGCAGCGCAAAATTCGGATGCCGAAATTGTCGATGCGCGAGGCGGGCAGACCTGCAAAATTACAGATGCAGGCGGCAGGAGGGCGCTGCTAGTCTGGTTGCCGTCGCGATCGGGAACATGCCATGGCCAATACGACGTCCAAGAAACCTTCCATCGCTATCGTCGGCGCCGGCATGGGCGGCCTCGCCGTTGCGGCCACATTGCGCCGCGCCGGCTTCGACCCGCAGGTCTACGAGCAGACGCAGCGCTTCGGCCGCATCGGTGCTGGCATCCAGATGATGCCGAATTCGATGAAAGTGCTGCGCGGTATCGGCGTCGAGGATCGTTTGCGCGACGTAGCATTCGCGCCGTATTCGCATCTCAACCGCGATGGCTATAGCGGAGAGCTGAAGCGCGAACTGCCGATGCCGGACACGCTCTACGGTGCGCCGTATCTGTGCATGCATCGTGCCGAGCTGCACGACGCGCTGGCCTCGGTGCTGCCGCCGGAGATCATTCATCTCGGCAAGCAATTGACCGGTCTCGATCAGAAGAACGGGCAGGTGACGCTGTCGTTCGCCGACGGCAGCAAAGTGACGGCCGATGCGGTGATCGGCGCGGACGGCGTGCATTCGCTGGTGCGCGACATCATCGTCGGCCCCGACGCGCCGATCCACAAAGGCCGCATTGCCTATCGCGCGGTATTCCCGGCGGCGCTGATGGATCGCGATCTCGGGCCATCGCGCGTCAAGTGGTGGGGCCGCGATCGCCACATCGTCATCTATTATACGACCCGGGCGAAGAGCGAGGTCTACTTCGTCACCAGCGTGCCGGAATCGGCCGAGTGGATGACCAAGGAGTCATGGTCGGCCAAGGGCGACGTAAAGGAGCTGCGCGCCGCTTACAGCGAATTCCATCCCGATGTGCGCGCAACGCTCGACGCTTGTCCGGATTGCCACAAATGGGCGATCCTCGAGCGCGAGCCACTGCCGCGCTGGAGCGACGGCCGCGTCGTGCTGCTGGGCGAGTCCGCGCATCCGATGACGCCGTATATGGCGCAGGGTGCCGCGACCTCGATCGAGGATGCGGCGATCCTCGCGCGCTGCTTCGCCGACGTGAACGGCGAGGGTATCGAAGGCGCATTCCGCCGCTACGAGGCGCATCGCAAGCCGCGCACCTCGCTCATTCAGGCGATCTCCAGCGCCAACACCTGGATGCAGGGCGGCAATCTGGATACGAGCTGGCTCTACGGCTACGACGCCTGGGGTGTGTCGCTCGATGCTCCGCCGCGCCAGCCGGCGTCTGCGGGCGTGGCGGCGTGAACTTTAACTCCGCCTCATCCTGAGGAGGCCGCGTAGCGGCCGTCTCGAAGGACGAGGCGGCCCCATACACCTCATGGTTCGAGACGCATCGCTGACGCGATGCTCCTCACCATGAGGCTTTCCCACTCACGGCCGCACGGCCGGCGTCTCCACCGGTATCCCGGCGGCGCGCTGGCGCAGATAGAGTTCGAGCGCGACATATTCCGGCGCGTTGTACGGATAAGGTTCGGCGCGGATGCCGGTGAGGCAGTTGCGCAGCCGCCGCTGCAAACTGCCGACGCTCTGCCATTCGAGGCGGTAGAGCGGATAGCCGTTGGGATGACCCTGCGGCACGATGTTGCCGGCGAGATTGCGGCCCCAATTGTCGTCATGGCACTGCGCGCAGGACAGATTGATCTGCCCCTGCCGCTGCTCGTACAGCGTCTTGCCCTGGGCGAGGAACGGCTTCAGCCGCGCATCATCCGGCGCGGCGATGCGCAGGCCGCGCGACTGCTTGCCGATGAATGCGGACAGCGCGACCAGGTCGCGGCTTTCCGGCGGCAGCGGGGTCGCGTTCTGGTGCCGGGTGCGGCAGAGATTGATGCGCTGTTCGATGTCGACCGGCGCGCCGCTCGTCTCGTCGAAAGCCGGATAGCGCGCGCTCACGCCCTTCATGCTGGCGGCGGCGTCGCCATGGCAGTCGGCGCAGGACTTGTTTACGGCGCCGGCCTTGGCGGTCCACAGTGCTTCGCCGTCGAGCACCCACAGCGTCGCCGGGTTGATCGTGTCGTCGTCCTGCATCGCGCGTGTTTCCGCGCTCATATTGGCGTAGCCCGACTTCCGCTGATCCGGCGGAATTTCGCCGGCAAATG
>JBQCFU010000517.1:0-4799 GCA_051958775.1 Pseudolabrys sp. | reverse complement strand
TTGCCAGCGCCATGTGGAATTCGCGATCGAGCAGCATCATCTGCTCGATATTGCGAACCTCGGTCCACGCATCGGCCCGGTTGAGAATATCGCGCAGCGCCGCCAGGTCGACATTGTCGGCCCGTTCGGCAGCAAGTCGTGCGCAGTACGGTTCGTTGAGCAGACGAATATCGGTGATCTGCATCGCCTCGGAGAGACTGACCGGGCGGACGATGATGCCCTTGCGCGGAATGACTTCCAGCAGCCCATCCTGCGTCAGGCGATCGATCGCCTGATGAACCGGCGTGCGGCCGATGCCGATCGATGCCGACACATAGGCTTCGTTGAGATAATCGCCCGGCTTGAACACGCAGGTGATGATGCGGTGCTTGATCGCGTCATAAGCCGCCTCGCGCAGCGAAGCGGACGATTCGGGCTGAGCCGGGACAATCGGCGACGACATCATCGGTGAGCGCGGAATGTCGCGGGCACGCTGCTTTCTGTTCCGTTCGGCCAAGATCAACTCCTGACAGGCAAGGAACGAACGCGATAGCCGAAGGCCAGTTTCCGGCCGAGCTTCGGATCTTCCAGTTCGCATTCAAAGACATCGGCGGGCCGAATTTTACCGATCACAGCAACCGTGCCGCAGAACATCACGGCGTTGTCCGGCAGCCCGCCCGGCGCATAACGCGCGATGAGATCAGCCGGGCTGCGCATCTGCGCAACGCCGCCGTCCTGGTAAAGCTCGCGCTTGCCGGCGATCGTCGCATAGGACTTCAGCAGCAGCGTATCCCAATGCGGCGCCACGTCATCGTAGCGCCAGAACTGCCTCGCGATCGGCTTGTCGCAAATCTGCTTCGACGCGGCGACGCTATGCGCTTCAAGTTCGCGATCCGTATGGTCCGATCCGAGTCCGACCCACAGCGTCCCATTCCGTTTCAGCAGCACGAACTCCGCCTCGCCGCTGCTCGCATCTCCCAACGCCTCGACCAGATCGGTGACGACCAGTCGGGATGCGCCGCTGGCATAGAAAATCGGCGCCTGCGACGGACGACGAACGCCAAGCTCTTCCAGCTCGGCCATGTGTTTTTCGAGGGCGGCAGCATCGCGTCCGGTCCAGCCGGCGATGATGAGCTCGCCGGGCGTGAAATCCGCCAGTTCCGATCCGTCGCGGGACACAAATTCCAGACGCATGTCGTTCCCTTTGTAATGCATGTGATATTTCACTATCTTTTCTCTAAGCACAAGGACAAAAATGAATATTGTCGCCATCGATCCAAAAAGTGGATTTGAAATATCATGACTCTGACAGCCCGAGCCGCGGAATTCGCCAGTCATTTCAACCGGCAAGCCGGCGTCAGCCAGGCCCTCTCGAAGATCGCGCAGGCCGCCGGTCAGGGCGCCGCAGCCTTCCTGAAAGTCGCGACCGGGGCTGAAAAGATCGCCGCGCAAATGGACCGGGACGCGCGGCAGGGCCGCCCCCTTCCCTCGACCGCGGGTCTGATCGTCAGCATCAAGGACCTGTTCGACATAGCCGGCGAAGTCACGACCGCCGGTTCGGTGCTGCTCCGGGATGCGGCGCCCGCAACGCGCGATGCCGAGGCAGTGCATCGGCTCAAGCAGGCCGGCTTCATCGCGATCGGCCGCACTAATATGACGGAGTTTGCGTTCTCGGGACTCGGCCTCAACCCCCATTACGGAACGCCACTCAATCCCTACGACCGCAAGACCGGCCGTATCCCCGGAGGCTCGTCGTCGGGCGCAGCCGTCTCCGTCACGGACGGCATGTGCGATATCGCGCTCGGAACGGACACCGGCGGATCGTGCCGCATTCCGGCGGCGCTGTGCGGGCTGGTCGGGTTCAAACCGACGGCGCGCCGGATCCCGCAGGCCGGCGTCATGCCGCTCTCGCCGACGCTCGACAGCGTCGGCAGCCTCGGGCATTCGGTGGCCTGCTGCGGCATCGTCGATGCAGTCCTGAGCGGCGAACCGCTTGATCGTTCAACGGCAACCAGCATGGCCGGCATAACGTTCGGTGTACCGACGAGCTATGTTTTCGACGACATCGACGGCGTCACCGCACGCTCATTCGATCGGGCTCGCGCACGCGTCGAGGCATCCGGCATTGCCGTCGTCGATATCGACTTGCCGGAACTGCACGACATTCCGGCGATCAACGGCAAAGGCGGGTTTGCCGCGCGCGAAGCCTATCTGTTTCACGCACACTGGATCGCCGCCCAACGCGACGACTACGATCCTCGCGTGCTGATCCGCATCCTCAAGGGCGAAGCCCAGACCGATGCGGACTACGCTATCCTCAAAGACGAGCGAGCTTCGCTCATCGAACGTGTTGCGGCGCGGCTGCGCGGCATCGACGCCCTGATGATGCCGACGGTTCCCCGCATCGCTCCGACCCTGGCCGAACTCGAATCCGACGAGGCTTTTGGCCGGATCAATCTGATGATGCTGCGCAATCCGACCATCGCCAACATGCTCGACCAATGCGCGATCTCGATCCCGTGTCACTCACGCGGAGAGGCACCTGTCGGTCTGATGCTGATCGGTAAGCACGGCCACGATCACCGACTGCTCCAGTACGCTCTGCATGTCGAGCGCATTTTGGGCGACGGAAACGAAAGCTGCTAGTGAATGCTGGAATCCAGCGCGACATGCTGCTGGAGAATGTCCGGTCGGGCGAGAAGCTCTTCGCTGTCTCCCATATAGCCGATCTTGCCGCGTTTGAGGATGATCGCTCGATTGGAGATCGACAGAATCTTCTTCGCCTGATGTTCGACGACGAGGACGGAGAGCCCCTCCTCGAACACCAGTTTCCGCAGCGACTGAAACACTTCCTGCACCAGGACGGGCGCAAGCCCCTCCGTTGGCTCATCCAGCAACAGCAGCGGATTGTTGAGCATCAAGGCACGGCCGATTGCCAACATCTGCTGCTCGCCACCGGACAGTTGGTTGCCCATATTGGTGGCGCGCTCGCGCAGGCGGGGAAAGAGCCTGTAGACCTCTGGAACAGTCCAGCGCCCCGGGCGCGCGACCGCCGTCAGGTTTTCCTCGACCGTCAACGACGCGAAGATATTCCGCTCCTGCGGAACCCAGGCCACGCCCGCATGGGCACGCTGATTGGGCCGCATCGTCGTAACATCCTCGCCGGCCAATGTGATGCGGCCGGCATATCGGCAAGTCACGCCGACAATGCTGTTGATCAGCGTGGTCTTTCCCATGCCGTTGCGGCCAAGCACGGCAACGCACTCGCCGCGCATCAATGTGAGCGACACGTCATCAAGGACGCGGGCGTTTCCATAGCCGGCAGACAAACCGTCGATACGCAAAATCTCAGTCATCGTCGTCATCCTGACCGAGATAGATACGGCGGACCTTGGGGTCGGATGAAATCTGCTCAACAGAACCCGCGGCAATCAACTGCCCGAAAGCCAGAACCCAGATATGGGTCGCAAAACTGAACACCAGATCCATGTCATGCTCGACCAGCAGGATGCTGACATCGTCGGGCAGCTTGCGCAGGGCATTGACGATATCCGCGCGGTCGCTTTCCGGAACGCCTGCCGCCGGCTCATCCAGTAACAAAAGCCGCGGCTTGCAGGCGATAGCCAGCGCGATCTCGAGCAACCGCTGTTTGCCGTAAGGCAGGTCGCGCGTTCGCTCATTCATGATCTCGACAAGGTCGAATCGCTCTAGCACGACGATGCTTTCACGCTGCACAGCCTTGTCGACGCCGAAGCATTGCCAGGCTTTCGCGGCAAGACCGGCGGCGCGCGTCGCGGCCAAGGTCACCGTCTGCAGCGGCGTCATGTCCAGAAATAGCTGATTAATCTGGAATGTGCGCACGATCCCGCCGGCCACACGCACGGCCGGCGCCCATGTTCCGATATCGCTGCCCTCGAAAAGAATGCGGCCGGTCGTCGGCGGCAGATGGCCCGTCAACAGGTTGATAAACGTGGTCTTGCCGGCTCCGTTCGGGCCGATCAAGGCGTGGCGCGCGCCCCGTTCGAGACGCAAAGTGACGCCGCCGATCGCGCGCACGCCGCCGAACTCCTTGCTGAGGCCGACGATGTCCAGCGTCGCCGTCATTGTGCCGACCCCCGCTTGCACAACCAGCGAATGCGGCTGCCGATCCAGCCGGCGATGATCTGTGGCAGACGACCGATCCGGTCCGATCCAACCAGAACAAAAGCCACCAGCAGCAGGCCGACCCAGAATTCCCAGAACACTGGTGTGATCCCGGCAAGCTGATCCTGAAACACCATGAACACAGCGGCACCCGCGAGCGCACCGTACAATGTGCCCGCCCCGCCGATGACCAGCATCAGCATCGCATCGGCGGATCGCTGGAAGCCCAGCACATCGAGCGAGACAAACTGCGTCGTTTGCGCCAGCAGCGCGCCGGCGACACCGGCATAGGCGGCGGCGATCGTATAGACCATCACCAGACGCGCATTGACTGGAATGCCGATCGCGCCAGCACGCACCGGATTCATTTTCAGCGCACGCAAGGTCCACCCGAATGGCGACGCCATCAGCTTGCGTGCGACCAGGAACAGCGCGAACAGGACGATCAGGCTGTAGGCCGCACCGACCTTGCCGAACAGATCGAATTCGAAAAGACCCAAGATCGGCGACGGCGCGATCCCGTTCAGGCCATCGGCCCCGCCGGTGAGCCAGACCATCCGGTTGGCGATTTCGCCGAGGATCAGCGCGACGCTGATCGTGACCATGATGCGGGTGAGATCCGACCCGCGCAACACGAAGAAACTGCTGATGAAACCAAGCAGCGCCGCCGCGGCCGC
>JBQCFU010000516.1:0-7886 GCA_051958775.1 Pseudolabrys sp. | reverse complement strand
TGCGCGAGCTCGAAGTGTCGGATGTGATGGTCCACCGCACCAAGATGCTGACCATCAATGCCGATGATCCGCCCGAGGCGATCGTCAACGCGGTGATCGCCGCGCCGGTGACGCGCCTGCCGTTCTGGCGCGAGAAGCCGGAGAACATTGTCGGCGTGGTGCACGTCAAGGATTTGCTGCGCGCGCTGCATGCGGTCGATGGCGATGCGGCGAAGGTCGACATTTCGGCGCTGATGTCGGCGCCGTGGTTCGTGCCGGAAACGCGGCCGCTGTCGGAGCAGCTTGCCGCATTCCGCCGCCGCAAGACGCCGTTCGCGCTGGTGGTGGACGAGTATGGCGAGGTGATGGGTCTCGTTACGCTTGAGGACATCATCGAGGAGATCGTCGGCGATATCACCGATGAGCATGACGTCGCGGTGCCGGGCGTGCGGCGTCTGCCGGACGGCTCGGTGAACGTGGACGGCGCGGTGCCGATCCGCGATCTCAACCGGGCCATGGACTGGAATCTGCCGGACGAGGAGGCGACCACCATTGCCGGTCTGGTGATTCATGAAGCTCGTCTGATTCCCGAGCCGGGCCAGAGCTTCACGTTTTACGGGTTCCGCTTCCGGGTTTTGCGCCGCACCCGTAACCGGCTGACTTCCTTGCGGATTCAGCCGATCTCCCGGGCGGCCCGGACCGGTGCCTGAGACTTTGCTCGTATAAGTTGTGATGCTACCTTAGGTTGTATTTGATTCGAAAGGTGACCGGAGCTGGGCATGCATCGCCGTTATGACGCCACCAACATCCCGATCGAATTGCTGCGGACCCTGGTCACGGTCAGCGAACTCGGCACGTTGACCAAGGCCGCGGACGCCCATCGGCTGACGCAGCCTGCGGTCAGCGCGCAGATTCGCCGTCTGCAGCAGATCGTCGGTGCGGAACTGCTGGAAAAGAATGGCAGCAGCCTGCGCATCACCGCTTGCGGCGAGATGGTGCTGCGCTATGCGCAGCGCATCCTCGCCATGAACGACCAGATCCTGCTGCAATCGCGCACCAAACCGGATCGCGCGGCAATCCGGATCGGTCTTTGCAGCGACGTCGCCGCCTATGCCTTGCCGCCGCTGCTTGCCGCGCTCGCGGACGCAGAGCGCAGTCAACAGCCGGTGATCGAATGCCTTGCGATGCAGGAATTGGGGCAGCGTCTTGCGAACGGCTATGTGGATATGGCCGTGCTACCAGTCGGCGCACCGACCGCGCCAGGACTTGCGGCGGTACGCTGGCAGGAGCCGCTTGGCTGGCTATGTGCGCGCGAATTCCTGCTCAGCCCGGGCAAGCCGATCCCGTTGATCGGTTGTGTCGGATCGTTCGTGCAGAAGCTGGCGATCGAGACGCTTGATCAATCCGGGCAGCTCTATGCCACGGCGTTCATGGCGGCCGACTGGTGTGCACGCCTCATCGCCGTACGCAATGGATTCGGTTATCTGGCCGCGCCGACGCGTCTTGTCGATGACACGCTCAAAGCGGCGCGCGAGCACTTCCTGCCGGTGTTGCCGCCGTTCGACGTCGGCGTCTTCACTCGCCCCGATGCAAGCCCGCATCAGTTCGCGCGTGTGTTTGATGCATTGGTCGAGGCCGTGCGCAATCCCGGCGCCGTGGCTGAGCCACGTGAGGCGCCGCAGCCGCTGCGCCGGCACGAGCGTACATCAGCGTTTGTGGTGGAATCGCAAAAACTCTGAGCGCGTGGAATATCCCGGGTATCTCGTTTACCGGGTTACGAGGCCGCAGGCGCATCCTTGTCTCATGCGCGCCGAATCGTTCATCGCCAGATTCCATTCCTGCCGTCGCGGCACTTCGGCGATTGAGTTCGCGATTGTCGTTCCGGTGTTCGTCATGCTGCTGTTCGGGCTGATCAGCTACGGCACCTATCTTGCAGTGGTGCACGGCGTGCAGCAGCTTGCTGCCGAAGCGGCACGGGCCGCCGTTGCCGGCATGACCGACGACGAGCGCAACGCGCTCGCCCGCAGCTATATCGACGGCAATATCGGCGTTTACCCGCTGCTGTCGGCACAGCGGCTGACGCTCGACAACGCACGTACCGATCCGGGAACCGGCGTGTTCTCGGTGACGGTGCATTACGACCTGTCCGACATGCCGCTGTTCGCGATGCCGAGCATCGTGCCGACACCGCCCACCAGCATTGCGCGTTCGGCGGCAATCCTGCGAGGTGGATACTAGGCCATGCGCATCGCACCCGTCAGACGCATGACGAAAGACACGCGTGGCAGCATTGCGGTGCTGGCGGCGCTGATGATGGCCGTGGTGATGGCGATTGCCGCGCTCGCGATCGATACCGGCACGGTGTGCGTCGACCGCCGCCGTGCGCAAGGGGCCACCGATCTGGCGGCGATTGCCGCCGTGAGCGATCTTGGGAACGCGGCGCGTGCCGCGTCTGCGACCGTTGCGCGCAATCAGTTCAGTGGTGTCACGCCGCAAGTGGAGCTCGGAATCTATCTGGCCGATGCGGCCGTGCCGCCCGGCCAGCGATTCAAGCCCGGTGCCGCCGCCACCGCCAATGCCGCGCGGGTGACATTGCAAAGTTTGTCGACCCTGGCGTTCGGCGCGGCCTTGTTCGGCCGGGATACGGTTGCGATCACCACGCGGGCGGTCGCGGCGCAGTCGGCGTTCGCGACCTTCGCCATCGGCTCGCGGCTTGTGGCGCTCGACGGCGGCATCCTCAACGCCTTGCTGAGTTCGCTGCTCGGCACCTCGATCAGTCTGTCGCTGATGGACTATCAGGCGCTGCTCGACACGCAGCTCGATCTGTTCGACACGATGTCGGCGTTGGCAACGCAGATGCACGTGACCGGTGGCAGTTACGCAAGCCTGCTGAACACCGGTGCCTCCTCCCGCGACGTCATCGGAGCGCTCGCCGATGCGGCCCGGCTTGCCAATGCGAGCAGCCGCGCGGTCTCGGCTTTGACATCGGTCGGCCAGACGCTGCCGACCGACGTCTTATCGATCGCTGCGCTGATCGATCCCGGTGTTTACGCCACCATGAAGCCCGGCGAGAAGCCGCGCGTCAGTGCCACCGCAGGCGCGCTCGATATCCTGATGGCGATGGCCCAAATTTCTTCCGGGCGTCGGCAGGCGGATATTGCGCTGAATCTCGGCATCCCCGGCATCGTCGGCGCGTCGCTCTCCGTGCTGATCGGCGATCATCCGCAGGGCACGAGCTGGGTCACCGTCGGCGCGGCCGGCGCGCAGGTCTCGACCGCGCAGGCGCGCGTGCTGCTGAAGGCTCAGGTGCTGGGCAGCGGGTCGATCGCAAGCGTGACGCTGCCGATCTTCATCGCGCTGGCGCCGGCGAAGGCGACACTCGGTGCGCTCACCTGCGGTTATCCCGACCGCGCGACATCGACGGCACGGCTCGATGTTGCGCCCGGTGTTGTCGATGCCTGGATCGGCACGGTGTCGACGGCGTCGTTCGCCAATTTCTCCAGCCCGGTGACGGCGTCACCCGCCGTCCTGCTCGATGTGCTGGGTCTGGTGAAGGCGACCGCGCAGGCGCATGCCGCCGTGACCAATATGACGGCGACGCCGGTCTCTTTCAGCATGAACGAGATTGCGGCGCGGACCCGCAAGACCGTTGGGACGACGGACTTCACCCGCTCGCTGCTATCGTCGCTGCTCGCCGACACGCAACTCAATGTCAGCCTGCTCGGCATCAATGCGCTGCTGCCGGACACAACGACACCGCTGCTGCGTGCGATTCTCGCCAACGCCGCGACGCCGCTCGATCAATTGCTGGGGCGGGTGCTCGGTACGCTCGGAGTCAGTCTCGGCCAGGCGGACGTCTGGGTCACCGGCCTGCGATGTGATGGAGCGGTGTTGGTAAATTGAATTTCGGTTCCCGGCGTGGCGCTGTCTGACCACGTCCGGAAGGCAAGGCCGGAACCGCGCCCGGCTTTGTAGGAGAGGCGCCTGTTGCCCGCAGGCGCCTCTCGTTTTTTGGGCGATCCTGTGACGCTATCGCGTTTTCGGGGCCGGGTGATTTTCGCCCGGCGCGGCGGCATGGATGGCGAGCGCATGGACGCCGCCCGCGAGTTCGGCCGCCAATGCTGCATTAATCATGCGATGGCGTTCCAGCCGGGTCTTCCCGGCGAAGGCGTCTGACACAATATAGACGCGGTAATGGGTTTGACCTTCCGGCCGGTGTCCGGCATGACCTGCGTGCAGGTGAGACTCGTCTTCGACGGCGAGGCTCTGCGGGGCGAAAGCCCGGGTCAATTTATCGGTAATCATGTCGGCGGTACGCATGCTGTCGCTTAACGGACGGCGGGCGTGAGCGTCAATGGCGTCAATTGCCCTGGGAGCGGATCGTTTTCAGGGAGGTCACCTCGGCGTGACGAATGCGTGTCAAGACTTGCGCCGCGGGCGCGTGCTTTTGCATAATGAACGGTCATGAAATTCGACTCTCCGATCTTCGATAAAATCCGTGTCAAACCCTCGCAGGATCGGCGCCCGAAAGCGCCGGGTCCGACATGCGAATGGGCCGGCTGCAAGGAGCAGGGCACCCACAAGGCGCCCAAGGGCCGCGGCCGCGAGAACGAGTATTGGCGCTACTGCGTGAAGCACGTGCGCGAATACAACCAGAACTACAATTTTTTCCAGGGTATGAAGGACGACGCGATCCTGTCGTACCAGAAGGACGCGCTGACCGGCCATCGCCCGACCTGGAAGATGGGAACCGGCAAGCGTGGCAAGCGCAGCGCCGCCGAGGAATTGCGCTCGGCCGCCGATCCGTTCGGCGTCTTCCACGAGCAGAAGGCGCAGACCCACGCCGAACCGAAGGTGGAGCGGCGCACCGTCCGCAATGCCGAGCGCAAGGCGTTCGACACGCTCGGATTGGAGATCGAGGCTTCGGCGGTGCAGGTGAAGGCGCGGTTCAAGGAACTGGTGAAGCGCCATCATCCGGACGTCAACGGCGGCGACCGCTCGACCGAGGATCGCCTCGTCGAGATCATTCAGGCGTACAACTATCTGAAATCCGTCGGCATGGGCTGAGGCTCAACGCCGAACTGCACAGGAACGGCTGTGCTTTCTTTCCCGTTACGGGAGAGGGAAGACGAGAGACGCTGCGCTACGGTTCGACCAGCTTGAACTGCAACAGCAGCGTCCGCTGGATCACGTTGAAATTGTCGTCGGAGATCAGGGTCAGCACCAGCTCGCCCGCCGCGTTGCGATGGACGGCGAGGCCTTCCATGTTGTCGATCTGATAGCCCATATCGGCTTCCATCAGCACCGGACCGTCGACCAGCGCGCCGGGCCGGATCTCGGCGGCGTTGATGCGGCGGATGCGCATGGCGACGCCGCGTGTCGGTGCAAAGAACCGTTCGAGGATCAGCAGATTGCCATCGGGCAGCACGGCGGCATCGGTCACGTCGTAGTCGTTGCTGCGCTTGATGGTGAACTGACCGGGATGCGCCCCGCCGATCATGAACGCGAGAATGTTGCCGTTGCTGTCGAGGCCGCGCTCGGAGATCGCGATCAGCGTGCCGCCGAGCGGCTTGTGCTTGCGCGGCATGAAGACCAGCGTCTCTAGGCCGCGGTTGAACGGCAGGGTCTTCACCGCGGGCGGCACGGCGATCGGCTCGCCATGGGCCTGCAGGCCGTCGCGCCCATAGTTGAAGCGGACGATCTGATTGACCCGTTCGATGCCGACATACAGTGTGCCTTCGCCGTCATCGGCGAGCGAGTCCGTGTCGAACCAGCCCTGATCGGCAAGCGGCGTACCGCCGGGACCGAGTATCGGCGCGGTTTCGGCATCGGTGATGCCCACGGGCTTTCCGTCGCGATAGGCGATGCGGCCGCGGAACCAGCGGCCCTTGTCATTCAGTGACAGGAATTCGGTGCCATCGTCATTGATGCGCAGGGACGAAAGTTCGCCAAATTCCTTGTCCGGCGAGGTGAGTTCGATGCCGCCGATATAGTCGAGCTGGCCGAAGCGACGGCGAGCGGTGTCGCGCACATCAAAGGAATCGATCGGTCTGGCGGTGATCTCGATGGCGCGAGGCGGGCCCGCCACGCGCGGCGAATCGGCAGACGCCGGCAGCACCGCGATCAGCATGAGCGCGGCGCATAGTCTCAACCAGCGTCGTTTGTCCGCACGCCCCCCGGCGGAAGTCACGCAACGCGTCTCCGTGGTCCGCGCCGCCGCGGCGCTGCCGCCGCCTGCTGCGCATGATCGTCGAATAGTTCGGCCAGCTTCTCGGTCATCGCGCCGCCGAGTTCTTCGGCATCGACGATGGTGACCGCGCGGCGATAGTAGCGCGTCACGTCGTGGCCGATGCCGATGGCGATCAGTTCGACCGGCGACCGCGTCTCGATCTCCTCGATGATCCAGCGCAGATGCCGTTCGAGATAGTTACCGGGATTGACCGAGAGCGTCGAATCGTCGACCGGCGCGCCGTCGGAGATCATCATCAGGATCTTCCGTTGTTCGGAGCGCGCGAGCAGCCGCTTGTGCGCCCAGTCCAGCGCCTCGCCGTCGATGTTTTCCTTCAGCAGGCCCTCGCGCATCATCAGGCCGAGATTCTTGCGCGCGCGCCGCCATGGGGCGTCGGCGGCCTTGTAGATGATGTGGCGCAGATCATTGAGCCGGCCCGGATTCGCGGGTTTGCCGGAGGCGAGCCAGGACTCGCGCGACTGTCCGCCCTTCCACGCGCGCGTGGTGAAGCCGAGGATCTCGACCTTGACGCCGCAACGTTCGAGCGTGCGCGCGAGGATGTCGGCGCAGGTGGCGGCGACGGTGATCGGCCGTCCGCGCATCGAGCCGGAATTGTCGAGCAGCAGCGTCACCACCGTGTCGCGGAAGGTGGTGTCTTTCTCCTGCTTGAACGACAGCGCGTGCATCGGATCGATGATGATGCGCGGCAGGCGCGCCGGGTCGAGTTGGCCTTCTTCGAGATCGAAGGCCCAGGAGCGGTTCTGCTGCGCCATCAGCCGGCGCTGCAGCCGGTTGGCGAGCCGCGCCACCACGCCCTGCAGATGCGAGAGCTGCTTGTCGAGATAGCCGCGCAGCCGGTCGAGTTCTTCCGGCTCGCACAGGTCTTCGGCGGCGATGATCTCGTCGAATTTGCCGACGAAGGGGTGATATTCCGGCCCGCGCGGTTCGTTGCGGTTCTGCTCGCCGGGACGCCACGGCTCGCCGGGCGTCTCGGTGTCGCCCATCTCGCCGTCTTCGCCCATTTCCGAGGTCGGCGCTTCCGATGCCTCGGTGTCGCTGTCGGGCATGTCCTCGGCGGACTGCTCGGTGTCTTCGATCTGCGAGCGCTGCTGCTCGTCGGAGTCGGGCGCCTCGCCGTCCTCGCTGGAGTCCTGACGGCGCTCTTCGTCCTCGCCGTCCTCGGTCTCGTCGTCCTCGGAATCGCTGGAGCGATCGTCGCCCATGTCGAGCTGATCGAGCAGATCGTGAACCACGTCGGCAAACTGCCGCTGGTCTTCGACCCATTCCTCGAGACGGTCGAGGCTTGCGCCGGCGCGTTCCTCGATGACCGGCCGCCACAGATCGACCAGCTTGCGCGCGGCCGGCGGCGGCGCGAGGCCGGTCAGCCGTTCGCGCACCATCATGGCGATGGCGTCCTCGATCGGCGCATCGGCGCGATCGGTGACATCGTCGAATTTGCCGCGGTGAAATTTGTCGTCGAGCATCGCCGTCAGATTCTTGGCGACACCCTCCATACGCCGCGAGCCGATCGCTTCGACGCGTGCCTGCTCGACCGCGTCGAACACGGCGCGGGCCTGCTGGCCTCCCGGCACCAGCTTGCGGTGCACCAGAGGATCATGACATGCGAGCTTGAGGGCCAGCGAATCAGCGTGACCGCGCACTACCGCGGCATCGGATG